>CAZMUV010000031.1:0-35927 GCA_964569345.1 uncultured Maribacter sp.
GCGGAACGATATGTCCTCCGGCAATCGGCCTGAACTAGTGGATATAAGCAATTTAATCAAAAACTACGTATATCCACATTAAATAGGTTGTATATGAGTAATTATTTGATAACTTGGTTTTATCCACTAACGAAGCTGTATATGACAACTTTTGAATCTTTTAGAACACTGTTAAAAATAAAAAGATATAGCGAAAATACCAGTAATGCGTATATAGGTTTATTGGTTTCTTTTAGTAAATATATTGGATTTGAGCACGAAATACATCGTTTGGATAATAAGTTTTTATTACAAAAAATAAGGGAATTTATATTAGATAAAAAGTACGCATATACAACCCAGAAGCAACTATTAGGTGCACTCTCACTTTATATGAAGGAAATGCATAATTGTCAACTAGACTTGGATACGCTTAGACCTAGAAAACCACAACGGGTATTACCAGAAATACTTTCATTGAAAGAAGTGAAGCGAATGCTTACCCTTACCCAAAACCTAAAACACAGGGCAATGCTAACCACCATATACGCATTGGGCCTAAGAAGTGGCGAGCTAATACATTTGGAAATAACGCATTTGGATAGTGACCGTAACAGGGTCTTCATACAAAACGCAAAGGGAAAACGGGATCGGTTATTACCTTTTTCAGAATCATTGAAAATAGTGTTGCGGGAATACTATAAGACTTATAGACCTAAATTATTTTTGTTCGAAGGTAGAGACGGCCAATATTCTCCCGAAAGTCTAAGGACTGTCTTTAAAGCAGCGGTTAAAAGGGCGGGAATAAAGAAAAAAGTAACCTTGCATAGCCTTAGGCATGCGTACGCGACACACCTGTTGGAAGCAGGTACAGATTTGCGGGTTATCCAAGAACTGTTGGGGCATAATACCATAAAGACTACAATGCTCTATACCCATGTCTCTAATAAAAGTCTATTAAACGTAAAGAGTCCGCTCGATTTTTTAGGCAATTTTTAAACAACTTCAATATGCTTTTTTAAACGTCCTCGACTATTTGTTTTTAACAAATGCTATTTTTTGGGACAGTATTCGAAGGGTATTAGTCCGTTGTACAGATAGTTTTTGGGTTAAAATGCCATTTTAAAAATTAAAGTAGGGTTAGCGTAAGCAAGGTTGTTTTAAGTTCACAAGTATAGCGAGGTGTCCTATAATTAATCGAACGATACCACGTTATGTATGCGAGTATCAAATTTATAGGAAAGATGAAAAATAGTTCCCTACTACTTTTTTTAATAATATCATGTGCCTTTGGTCATGCCCAAAATACTGCAAATGCAGCTAAGCACCTTGGAGCTGGGGCAGCTATTGGTGCCGTTGGTGGATATGCCGCTCATAAAGTATTTAAAGGTAGCCGAGCCTGGACATGGGCCGGAGCTGTGGGCAGTAGCCTTGCCGCTGGCTTAGCAAAGGAAGCCTACGATCAATCTAGAGGCGCAGTATGGGAAAACGATGATATCATCTATACCGCTATAGGTGGTGTTATTTCTGGTTTGGTACTAGATATGATTTTAGATAGTAGACGGGGTAGTGGCAAACGCTGTGGTTGTCCTCCTTTGGCAATAAGCATACCCAGGGTCAACACCGATTTTACCGCTGGTTTTGAAAGCAGTTCCGGTGATATTGTAGCTGCCATACAGGCCAGTTATTTTATCAAAAAAGGGCTATAGCAAGCCTCTTGCTTTAATTTCTAAATATTTATTTATCGTGTTTATGGTCAGCGCTTCCGGTTTGGTGAGTATGGTTTGTATCCCATACCGTTGCAGTTCTTTTTGCATTCGTTTCTTATCCAAAGAAAACTTTTCTGCAATGGTCTTATGGTAAATGGCCTGTAAGTCTTCTGCATCGGTGGCAATCAATTTTTCGAGTTCAGAGTTTTCAAAAAATATGACTACTAATACGTGTTTTTTTGCCAATGCCAAAAAATACGGCACTTGTCTTTTTAAGGCAGATATATGCTCAAAATTGGTATATAACAACAGCAAACTCCTTTGATTTATCTTTCGCTTTACATGGCCGTATAAAGCACCAAAATCGGTGTCTGTAAATTCGGTGTCTATATGGTACAGCGTTTCTAATATGTTATTTAGATAGGTAGGTTTCTGTACCGCAGGCAAGTAGGTTTCAATTTGTTTGGAGAAAGTGACCAAGCCTGTTTTATCATGCCGTTTTAAGGCCACATTACTAAAGGCTAAGGCGCTATTAATAGCGTAATCCAGTAATTTAAGTCCGTTAAAAGGCATTTTCATTACCCTGCCCGTGTCTATAATAGAATACACGGGTTGCGATTTTTCATCTTGGTATTGGTTTACCATCAACCGGTGCTGCTTTGCCGTAGCTTTCCAGTTTAGGGTGCGGATATCGTCTCCCGGCACATATTCCTTAATCTGTTCAAATTCCTGAGTATGACCTAGTTTCCGTATTTTTTTAAGGCCGATGTTAGACAAGCGGTTGTTAATAGCCAAAAAATCGTACTGCTGCATTTGAATGATGGATGGGTATACGGGTACCATCTCATCTTTTTGAAATACAAAGCGCCGTTTTATAATGCGAAGGGGAGAGGAGGCATATATATTTAGGTTTCCAAAAACATATTCGCCCCGATCTACAGGCCGTACCGTATAGTCAAAAACTTGTTTCTCGCCTTTAATCCCTTTGGTATTGTATTCAAAATCTCTTCTCTGGAATTGCTGTGGTAGCTCATCTATAAGGCTGATGCTTGTTTTAAAAAAATAATTGGTATGGAATTGTATGCTGATGGGGTTTAAATCGCTATTGGATAATTTTTTAGGCAGTACTCTTTTGGCCTCCATTCCTTTTTCTGTTCCGTACAGCAGAAAAACATCAAACAAAAAAGCGGCTACCAGTACCAAGATCAATACCCAAGCGATAGGATACAACCACGTAAGCCAGAACGATAGTATAAAGCAGGCACTCAGCAGCGCTAGGTACCTAAAAAAAGTGTTATGTATGTAGAACGATTTTAAAAATTGCATTTATCTAGGTATTTCTACACTTTCGGTAATCATCTGTACGACGCTTTCGGTCGTCATGCCTTCCATTTCGCGTTCTGGCGTCAAAATCACCCTGTGGTTAAGTACGGGAACCAGTGCCTTCTTAACATCTTCTGGGGTTACAAAATCTCTGCCGCTAATAGCAGCAAATGCTTTGGCACTGTTTAATGCGGCAATAGAGGCTCTTGGAGATCCCCCAAGATATAAGTGCGGATGGTTTCTGGTTTTCGTAATGATGTCCGCAATGTATTTGAAAATTTTTTCCGCTACCACAATTTCCTGAATCTGACTTTTAAAACCTAAAAGGGCCTTGGGCGTAAGCACACCCTTTATTTCTTTTACGGCTAAATTTCCTTTGCGTTCGTGATGGGTTTTTAATATCAATACTTCTTCGTCTACATTAGGGTAATCTACTTTTACCTTAAATAAGAAACGGTCCAGTTGCGCTTCGGGTAGGGCATAAGTGCCTTCTTGCTCAATGGGGTTTTGCGTAGCCAATACCATAAAAGGTGCCGCCATTGGGTAGGTAGTACCGTCCATGGTCACCTGGCGCTCTTCCATGGTCTCGAACATAGCAGCCTGTGTTTTTGCAGGTGCCCTGTTAATTTCATCAATCAATACGATATTGGAAAAAATAGGGCCTTTTTTAAACTCGAATTCCGATGTTTTTACATTAAATATCGATGTTCCTAAAATATCGCTTGGCATCAAGTCAGGTGTAAACTGTATGCGGCTAAAATCGGTTTTTAGGGTCTTGGCGAATAGTTTTGCCGTTATGGTCTTTGCAACACCAGGCACACCTTCTATAAGCACATGACCGTCTACCAAAAGGGAGACGATCAAAAGCTCTATAAAGTTCTCTTGGCCAATAATTACCTTTGCTAGTTCTACTTTTATATCGCCTACTGCTTTTTGAAGCCCTTCTAAAGGAATCCTATTGTTAAAATCAAGGTCGTTGGATTGTGGTTCGTTAGTTTCCATGAGCTTTAGCTTTAAATTTTTGAATTAAGGTATTTAGTTTTAGTAGGTCGGCATCTGTTAATTGTGCGTTGTTCCGTATCTGTTCCATAAATGTGAACAAACGGGTTACAAATGCTAAGGAATGACCGCTGCGTTGAGACAGACTGCTATAGAAATCATCTTCTTTGGTAATACTTCCCAAATAATAGCGTGTACGAATCCAATCTAAAAAGTAATTTATTTTATGCTCGGCAATGGCCTTTTGGTCGCTTTGTACATAATACATATCTGAGATGGTACGCGTAAAATCTAAAGTTCTATTAGTAAGCGGGGTTACTACCGCAATAGCACGTTGTTTCCGTTTTCCTTCAAAGATCACATAAAGCAGTGCACCAATCAAAGCAATATAGTACGCCCATTTAAGCTCCTTAGTATTTAGGAAAATGTACATGGGCGAGGTGTAGAACGATTTTCCACTTTTGTAATGATTATCTACATAAATAGGTCTAGTACCATCTATATAGGATAGGAGACCGGCGGTGTACTCCTTGTTTTTTCCTTTAAGCATAAAATAGTTGGTAAATGCCTCAGGAAATGTGGAAAGAATGATTGTACCAGCTCCAAACGGTTGCACTATTAGATTTATTTGTAGCTGCCGCTCCGCTTCCTCCCAGATGGCTACTTGGCCTAGGACCGTGCTTTTTACCGTATCAATTGCGCTAAAAAAGGGCGTAGCGGTATCCCTATCAAAAATAACAGAATCGCTTATGTGAAATCTTGGGTTTACAAGCGTATGCGCTTGTTTTTGACTCGTTTCAAATCCGCTATAAAAACTATCCGTATCCAGGCCCAGGGTATCCTTTAATTTTTCTTCAAAGCTCTTAGATGCTATAAATAGCGTGTTGCCTTTGTGCGTCCAATCCAACAAGGTGTTGAGTTCTTCTTTGTTAAATTGTATCGCATTGTTTACAAAGAGGTAGGTGCCAGACAAGGTATCGTTTGTGCTTACAAATTCGAACGGAGGCGCGTAAATTTGATTGATTTGATCCGTAAATAAAGTCTCCAATATAATGTTGAATACAAAGGTGCCGTAGGGAATTTTATGGGCAGCCACATAGGATGGAAACCAATTAATTTCCTTGGGTTTGTTATACTCCAAGAGCATAAAGGCGGATAGTGTAAGTACCGCAATAACAATATATATGGTACTCTTTTTACTCATTAATCAACAAGTGTTTTAAGGAAAGGAAGTTGGCTTCCGCTTTCTTATATTTTGTTTCGTCTATTGGAAATTTTCCATACCAGAAGTAATTGTATAGTCGGGTGCTTGTAGCGAATGGTTGCACGAGCTCTTGCTTTTGTAGCTCCAGTTTATAATCGTCGTTGGTTTTTTGTAATTCCCAAACAATACATTCTTTTTCGCTCATTAGTTGCAGCATGTAGAGGTAATAATACCGCACGGCCAAACGATAGTCTTTTTGTTCGATGGCATTTTCAATCAGCTGCTGTATATCTTCGTTTTTAATGATATGCTCTTCTTCGGATAGTGCAACAATGGCCTGATTTTTTTTTGCATGCATGACCGCTCTCGCATTCACACTTAGGAAAAATTTAATAAGAATAAATAAAAGAATAGCCAAAAGCACGTAAGGCAGTACGTGTAAAAATGCACTAAAGGCACCGGCAGCTTTTTCTACCCCAAAGAGCCATTCAAAAAATTTAATAACGATATTGGCTATCCAGTTTTTAAAAGAAATCCACCAGTCTGGTGCTGCAGGTAGTGCTTCTTCGTAATTAAAATCTGGATTATTCCTAAACTGTTCTAGTTGGCGTTCTTCAATTTGTAGCTGTCTTATGTCAGAGGTATCCTTTTTAACCGCGGCAATGCTATCCTGGGCCCATAACGGAACGCAGTAGAGTGTACATAATAAAGCAATTATAAAAGGGTTCCGCATCTTTAGTTTTCGCGTATTTCACCTAAGTTATCTATACGCTCATAGGTGCCTGTAAAATTCTTTTTTTCGTTGAGGTTAAAGTATATAAAGACGCCTGCAATGATACTAATAAGGTTCAATAAAAATTGCGCTAGTGTGCTAATGACGTTCAACAGAATGTAAATTGGGTCCTTGAAGATATCCATCATCCCTTCTGCATCTATTTCTCCAGAAAATATACCCATTCTTAACCATTGGTATATAACTGTTGGGATGGCAAAAACATAGGTAGCTATACCTACAATAATACCAATTACAAATATAGTAGCAAAGGTCATCCACCACTCCTCTTTTACTAGGGTAAAACTGTAACTGTAGGCATCAGATACCTCCATTCTATTATACACCAAAATGCAAAAGGAAAGAGATAGGGGAACATAAAGATAGATTCCTGGAATGATGCAAAAAATAAAACCCAAACCTACAGAAAGCCCAACTATGATGCCTAAACCAATAAAACTCCAAAAACTGTCATACACCTCTTTTTGTATGGTTTCTATATCAATAGTTCCTTTACCATTGGCATAGGATTTTATATAATGCAATACCGTAGATTGAGACATAGTGTATACGGCAACCCAGGATACTATGTACACAAACCCAACCAAAACGGTGGTAACCAGATTTGTAGCATTCATATCAGAATCGAAAACCATTAAATTAAGGGAGTTACCTGCAAAGTATAAATACAGCACCAATGACACCACCATTGCCACCAAAAACGGACCTACAATTTTAAAAAAGGTAGCGAAGAATGGTTTGAACTCGTTACGAAAAAAGGCAAAGGTATCTGATAGTATTTCCCCTAGTTCCCGTTGTTTTTTAAATTCAATATAATTGCTTTTCATATCGCTTTTTGGTTTTTATGTAGTTGGTATGGATATATAATATAATAGAATATAATTAGAGCAAGGGATCCGGCAATAACTAATATCGCAAGCCAGTCTGGCATTTCGGTATGTCTGGTGACAAAACCTTCTAGGAAACCAGCGATGATAAAGAAAGGTACGGTACTCAATATGATTTTAAGTCCGTTTTTAACACCTCTTTTAAACGATTCTAATCGGGTATAGGTACCAGGAAACAACATGCCGTTGGCCAATACAAGTCCCGCACTTCCTGCAATAATAATAACCGATATTTCAATAGTACCATGAATCCAAATGGTGCGCATAGATTCCCATAACAGTCCTTTTTCATAAAAGAAGTACTGAAAGCTTCCTAACATAATTCCGTTCTGTAGCAGGACCATGAGCGTGCCAATACCTAACAAAAAACCGTATACAAATGCCATAAGCGCTACACGTATATTGTTAATGGTAATACCGAGGAACATATTAAATTCCCCCATTTGTTTATACACTGCCATGGGATCGCCCTTTTCTATATTTTCTAAGGTCATATTCACATAGCCGTCTCCAAGAATAGACCGTACAAAATCACCTTCATTGGCAGCGGAAAAAGCACCCACAAACGTAAAGAAAGCGAAGACCAAAAAGGCGATGAGTAGTTCCCTATGGTGTTGTTTGAACATCATTGGGAATTCTGTTTTCCAGTAGCTTATAATTCTGTTTTTGGATTCCCGCTTAGTCCTGTAAATCTTTTGATGCGCTTGGGAAGCCAAGGCGTTTAAATAGCGTTCCGTGTTGCTTGTTGGATAAAAGGTCTTGGCGTAGCTTAAATGATCTGTAATTTCAATGTATAAATCAGACAATACATTTGGAGCTATATCCGTTTTGTTAGCCAATGCACTTTCAAAAATTGACCATTTGTCCTTATTTTGTTTTACAAAAGCGGCCTCGCGCATTAACTTTATGGTTTATATCAAAGAAACAAAAGAATGGAACAATTTCAAATAGAAACAGCCCAAAATATAAGCATAGATCAAAATACGGCGCACTTGGGTGATCGTATATTGGCTTTCATTATAGATACGCTAATCATCGTTATCTATTATGTGCTTATGATATGGCTTCTTTTAGCGTTAGACCTTAACACTGGTGATCAGTGGGCTATTTTTATGGTTGCAGGGGTACCTGCTTTTCTTTACTATTTAGTCTTGGAGACCTTTATGGACGGAAAAACTATAGGAAAGCATTTAATGCAACTTAGGGTAGTAAAGCTAGATGGCTCCAAGCCTGATTTTTCTAGTTATTTTATACGATGGATTCTGAGGATTGTAGATATTTCCATAAGTTCGGGAGGTGTGGCTGTATTTACTATTTTAATGCGAGGCAAAGGACAACGTGTGGGAGATATAGCAGCAGGTACGACCATAATAAGCGAAAAAAGGCGTGTTTTTCTAAAAGACACCTTGCTTAGAGAGCTACCACAGGATTATGTGCCACAATTTTCTCAGGTTACCGTATTTACAGATACCGAAATGGGTACTATAAAAGACCTTTATGATAAAGCAAAACGAAACGGTGATCAAAACGTAATCTTATCTTTGAGTACAAGAATCAAAAAAGTCACACAGATAACGAGTGATAAGCAACCGACTGACTTTGTGGATGTCGTTATAAAAGATTACTGTTATTATACCCAACAACTTTAGCTTATGTTTTATTTGGTCATTGATATTTTAGGAACCGTTGCCTTTGCGATATCAGGCGTATTGGTGGCGATGGAGAAAAAATTAGACCTCTTTGGGGTCTTGATTATTGCTTTCGTAACTGCGATTGGTGGCGGAACACTTCGCGATTTACTTATAGGAAATACGCCTGTAAATTGGATGACTACCCCCGTGTATCTCATTACTATTTCCGCCACTGTTTTTGCTGCTATTGTCTTTGTAAACCAGCTTAGGTATTTTAGAAAATCCTTATTTCTTTTTGATACGATTGGTATTGGACTGTACACTATGGTAGGGGTAGAGAAGGGCCTAAATGCAGGACTCTCTCCTGTAATATGTATTATCTTAGGAACTATCACGGCTAGTTTTGGGGGTGTTATCCGAGATATTCTTTGTAACGAGATTCCTGTAATTTTCAGGAAAGAAGTATATGCCACCATTTGCATCTTAGGTGGGATTATTTATTTTATCCTTATTCAGTTTCCTGTCGATACTACATTTGCGTATGTAGCCGCTATACTTTCGATTATTGTAATGCGTTTATTGGCCGTACGTTTTAAAATTTCCTTACCCAATATTTATAAGGATTGAGGTTGTGGTTTCTTATGAAGTGATAAGTGATTAGTGAACAGTAGCCTCCTTCAACCTAAAACTTATTCAACTACCACCGCATCTTGTATATAGGTGTTCTGTACAGGCCAATCGCCTTTCCCAATAGGTTGTAAATTTATTTTATCCACTACATCCATACCTTCTATAACCCTGCCAAACGGCGTAAAGTCGCCATCCAAATGATACGAGCCAGGGTCTGTAGTGACAATAAAAAATTCGAACGGAGATGCTAACATATGCGGATTGTTGATTTCGCTGCTCGGCATAGAAATGGTTCCTCTATGGTGTTTGTGGCCTTTGCGCGTATCTGGCGGAAGTAGATACCGGCCAATGGCACTGCGTTTCTTTGCGGTCTTGGTGTCATCCGAGTTTCCACCTTGAATAATGAAATTTTTGACCACCCTGTGGAACTGTGTGTCCTTAAAATAACCTTTCCTGGTCAGGTAGATGAAATTGGCTTTGTGATAGGGAACATTATCGTACAGTTCCACCACAAACGAACCAAATCTCGTAGTGATCTTAACTTTATCGGCGGTTAGGTCTTGCTGATATTTAAAAAAGAAATCGATGGCGTTTTCTTCTGTAAGGGTAAACGCTTCCTCTTCGTTTTCGGTGTTTTCCGTTTTTGTAGTTGCACTGTCTATTCCTGTTGGGATAACTGTTTCTGTACCTTTTATATTCTTAGGGCTATCTTTACATCCTGTTAATAGCAGTACTACCGTAGCAAGGGGCAACCAAATTTTTTTTAAGCACATGAATTTCAACATTTTTGAACAACGAATATCAAAAATAAAAGATCTGCCACTACCGGGGGAGGCTTCGCATCATAAAATGGTTCCAGAGTTCAGGATTAGTGAACTCCTAGAAGCAAAATCGAATAAAGAAACGCCTAGAAAGGCCGCTGTTATGGCCTTATTTTATCCTAATGAGCAAGAAGAAACACACCTGTTGTTCATTTTAAGAAAAACCTATAAAGGCGTACATAGCAATCAAGTTGCATTTCCTGGAGGGAAAGCAGAAACGGAGGATGCAAATTCGATGGTTACTGCACTAAGGGAAACGCATGAAGAAGTAGGGGTGCATCCTAATGACATCTATGTACTAAAAGAACTAACTGAAATTTTTATACCCCCTAGTAATTTTGATGTGCAGCCTTTTATCGGCCTCTATAAAAAACCTAAGCCTTTTGTAATTCAAGAATCGGAGGTAGAAGCGCTTTTGGAGGTTTCGCTTGCTCATTTTTTGTTAGATGACAGCATAACCACAAAAAATATAACAACTTCCTATGCGACAAATGTTGATGTACCAGCCTTTAAATTAAACGGTTACATTGTATGGGGAGCTACGGCCATGATGTTAAATGAGATTAAGGCATTATTAAAACAAGTGTTATAAACCATATTTCTTATTTTAGCACTTATGGGACTGTTTAAGAAGAATCCTTTTGGGCATATTTTATTTGTAAAAAAGTGGCTTATCCGTATACTTGCGGTCTTAACCCATCAGCGCTATAAGCGTTTTAATAAGTTAGAGATCGAGGGGTCCGATATTATCAAAAATTTACCAGGGAACAAGGTGCTTTTTGTAAGTAACCACCAAACCTATTTTGCAGATGTTGTGGCGATGTTTCATGTGTTCAATGCCAGTTTAAGTGGCCGCGAAAACTCCATTAAAAACCTTGGCTATATATGGCAACCAAAACTAAATATGTACTACGTAGCCGCTGCTGAGACAATGGGAAAAAGCTTGTTGACAAAGATTATGGCATATGCAGGTTCTATTAGTGTAGAACGAACTTGGCGTGCACAAGGTAAGGATGTCAACAGACAGGTGAAGATGAGTGATATCTCCAATATTGGAAAAGCTTTGGACGATGGGTGGGTAATTACCTTTCCTCAAGGGACTACGACACCTTGGAAACCCATAAGAAAAGGCACTGCCCACATTATAAAAAAATACAAACCTATAGTGGTGCCAGTAGTAATAGATGGTTTTAGGCGTTCTTTTGATAAACAAGGATTGCGGGTAAAAAAGAAAGGAATTCTGCAGTCTATGGTAATTAAAGAACCGTTGGATATCGATTACGAAAATGAATCTACCGAATCTATTATCGAAAAATTGGAGTACGCTATAGAACAACACCCTTCTTTCTTAAAAGTGATTTCCAAAAAAGAGCTCTTAGCCTACGAGGAGGAAAACAAAGAACGTAAGTGGCGTAACACAAATAAATCCTAAAATTCCAACTGTTTTAATTCGGCATAGTTTTTATTCAGTTTCCTTAAAAGGAGGCCGTAGAGTAAAAAGTAAATACAGCCCATTAGTAAAGTCAGCAAAACACCTATAATACCTATGGTTAGCATCAGGGTGATTTTTAGCTTATCTGACGATATGTTTTGAAGCTTATCCTTAAGTTCTGGAACTATATGGGTAATATCATCGTTTAAATAAACCCCAATAATCATAATGATAATGGTAACCATAATCATAGACAAGGAAAACAAGACGTAGTGCTTCACTGTTTTTCTGGTCTTTAGAATTTTCTTCATCAAGTTTTTTGAATCATCCAACACCGATATCTCCTTAAACCTTCTGTAAAACTGAAAAATAAAGTAAATGGCGACGGCATAAATCACCAGGGATAGTGCAAAAAGATAGTTCGAAACTCCTATGTAATCATAAATCTGCATAGCCTCTTCCATCGGAGGCGCAAATAGTAAAAGTTGCGGTAACGTAAACTCTAAAATACTAATGATTAGAATCCATTTTACGATAGAGGAAGATTTTTTCCAAATCATTTTATGGATATCTTCATAGCTTAATTTAGGCAACTCCGCATCCTTTTTCTGCCAGTCTCTTTTTAATAATTCCAGTTCATCCATCATAACTTAAGGATTCAAAATGGTTCTTAATTTTGTTTTGATACGGTTCATCTTAACTCGGGCGTTAACTTCTGTTATCCCCAGGGTTTCCGATATTTCCGTGTAATTTTTTTCTTCTAAGTACAGGAACACTAGTGCTTTGTCAATATCTCCCAATTGACGCACTGCTTTATACATCAATTTTAACTGCTCCTCCTCGGTTTCATCATACTCATCGGCCTTAATCTTAAAAATCACCGATTCATAATCTTGGGTGTCAATACGCTTTTTGGATTTTCTATATAAAGTAATAGCCGTATTAAGTGCTACACGATACATCCAAGTACTAAATTTTGCCTCTCCCCTAAATTTAGGATAGGCTTTCCATAGTTGAATCGTTATTTCCTGAAACAAATCATTGTGAGAGTCGCGGTCGTTTGTATATAGGGTGCAAACCTTATGGACAATATTTTGATTGTCCTGCAGCTCGGTCACAAATTTATGTTCCAATTCTTTGTTCACTATAAGTGGGTGGTTATTGTTTTATTAGTGTGTCGTGGGTTTGCTTTGTTACACCTATTTCTAATTTTTTATAAAAAAAAAGCAAGTTCAAGGGCTTCACTTAATTTAGTGTTGCCCACGAATTTGCTTTTAAAGGTACTATTGAAATTACTATTTAATTCCTGTAATCTAATGCTGGCGCGCGATCTCCTAGCAAGGGAATGTACTTGAAATCAGCTCCTCTTTTTTCTTGGAACTCTTTTTTGGCTTCGGAAACTAAGCTTGTATTACCAAATAGCTCAATAGCGGTCAACGTCAATGTTTTGGCGGCTACCATCATTCCTTTATTACCTATGTTTGTTCCCCCGGCTGCAACTGCCTGCCAACTATGAGCGGGCGTTCCTGGTACCCAAGTGGCGGCACCCATACCAACAGTAGGTACGGTAAAGCTAACATCACCAACATCGGTAGAGCCGTAAGCTCTTGCTTCGGTCCTATAGGGTTGCACATTTTTCGCCATAGCTAAATCTGCTTTTTCTTGACCTAGGCTTTGAGCGATTTTATCTGCAAATATTTTTTCCTCGGCGGAATATTCAATGCCCCCAATTTTGGACAAGTTATCGTGCATTAATTTTTGAAGTGTTAGGTTTGGTAGCAATTCGTGTGTACCACCAATCATTTCATAGTCCATTGTTGTGCCGGTTCCTAATGCCGCGCCTTCTGCCGCTTTTACCATACGGTCAAAAATGTCTATAACGACATCCCTTGTGTTATGACGTGCATAGTAGTAGACCTCAGCAAAATCAGGAACCACGTTAGGCGCTTTTCCACCATCGGTAATGACATAATGTATGCGGGCTTCTTGTGGTATATGCTCCCGCATCATATTTACCATTATATTCATGGCTTCTACACCGTCTAGTGCAGAACGTCCTTTTTCAGGAGAACCGGCAGCATGTGCAGAAACGCCATAAAATCTAAATTTTGCCGATTTATTAGCAAGCGCAGCCCCTGCACTAGCTGCATTTTGCGAACTAGGATGCCAGTGTAATGCGATATCCACATCGTTAAAAAGACCTTCTCTAACCATAAACACTTTTCCTGACCCACCTTCTTCTGCAGGGGTACCATAAAATCGAATAGTGCCTTGTTTCTTATTTGCAGCCAACCAATCTTTGGTGGCAATGGCCGCGGCCGTGGATGCAGTACCGAACAAGTGATGTCCGCAAGCATGGCCTGCCGCTTTTCCTGCAGATTTTTTTTCAGCAACCGCCTCTTGTGAAAGTCCTGGTAGTGCATCGTATTCTCCCATAATGGCAATAATCGGAGTTCCACTTCCGTATTCTGCAATGAATGCTGTTGGTATGCCTGCAACCCCTTTCGTTATTTTAAATCCAGCATCGGAAAGTGTTTTTTGCAACAGGGCCGAGCTCTTTTCCTCCTGATAACCCATTTCTGCCAAATTCCATATTTCTTGGGCAATGTTTCCATACTGTTCACTTTTTGACTCTAATTGTTTTAAAATAGCGTCAGAGCTGTCCTGCCCTTTTACTGTTGAAAAGAAAATAGAAAGCGCTAAGGCTAGAAGAGAAGATTTTCGCATTGTTATATCGGTTTTAGTAATTCTCTAAATGTACTAAAAAGTAAGTATTCTGGTCTAAAAGAAATGGGATTGTTTAATTTAGTCGAATAGATTTATATTATGAATATACCGCGTTCGAGCTTTCCAAGAATTGTAATTATTGGTGGGGGCTTTGGTGGCGTTGCGCTCGCCCAGAAATTAAGTAAAAAAGAAGTTCAGGTAGTATTATTGGATAAGAACAATTATCATTGCTTTCAACCACTACTTTATCAAGTTTCTACGGGCGGACTAGAACCTGATTCCATTGCCTATCCCTTACGGAAGGTATTGATTGGCTACGATAATTTCTTTTTTAGATTGGCCGAGGTGCAGGAAATAGCTGCAGAAAAGAAAATATTAAACACATCTATAGGCCCTTTGTCCTATGATTATTTAGTACTGGCAACAGGTTCGGAGACTAATTTTTATGGGAATACCGAGTTAGAGAAAAATGCTATGGCCATGAAGACTATCCCCCAATCTTTAAACTTACGCAGTTTAATTTTAGAGAATTTTGAACAGGCCTTGCTTACAGATGATTACCATGAACGCGATGCATTAATGAACTTTGTTATTGTAGGCGGTGGACCAACAGGGGTAGAATTGGCTGGTGCCTTGGCCGAGATTAAAAAGGGAATCTTACCAAAGGACTATCCTGATTTGGATACCCGAAGGGCCAGTATTAATCTTATACAGAGCAGTGACCGAATTTTAGATGCCATGAGCGAAGTGGCCTCCAGAAAAGCAGAGGATTTCTTAGAAAAGTTAGGTGTGCAAGTTTGGAAAAATGTACGAGTTGCAGGTTATGATGGTAAAACGGTGACCACAAATTCCGATTTAAGTTTTAAGTCGGCCACATTGGTATGGGCCGCTGGGGTTATGGGTGCAACCATAAAAGGATTGGATGCCAAAGACTTGTTGGCTAGCGGTAATCGTTTACAAGTAAATGAATACAATCAGGTACTAGGTCATCCAGAAATCTTTGCCGTTGGGGATATCGCCTGCATGAAGAGCGATAAACACCCAAATGGTCATCCTATGATGGCGCAACCGGCCATACAGCAAGGGAGGCAATTAGGGGAGAATCTTATTCGTTTGATAGAACAAAAACCACTGCGGCCTTTTGCCTATAAAGACAAAGGAAGTTTGGCAACCGTAGGCAGAAATAAGGCGGTCTGTGATTTGGAACACCTAAAATTTCAAGGAGTATTTGCATGGTTTGTTTGGATGTTTGTGCATTTGTTTTTCCTTATTGGTTTTAGGAACAGGGTAGTGGTCTTTGTGAATTGGGTATACAACTATATTAGATTCGACAGGGCGGCACGATTGATTATTCGTCCGTATAACAGAGATTATTCACAGTTTAAAGATTAGCTGTAATACAAAATACAAGATAACTTAGTCATCTTATTTTCGTGGATGAAATTTGTTCATTACGGAAGCCAAATGACTACGGTCTACGTGCATGTACACCTCTGTGGTTGTAATGCTTTCATGGCCAAGCATCTGTTGTATAGCCCTAAGGTCTGCTCCGTTTTCCAATAAGTGTGTAGCGAAGGAATGTCTAAACGTGTGCGGACTTATATTCTTTTTCAAACCTATTTTTTCTGCTAGATTCTTAACAATGGTAAAAATCATGGCGCGGGTGAGTTGCTTGCCTCGTCTATTTAGGAATAGCGTGTCCTGAAAACCATCTTGTATGTTTAAATGAACGCGTATCTCTTTTCTATAAATATTGATATATTTTTTGTTAATTCGGCTTATGGGAACAAAACGCTGTTTGTCACCTTTACCGGTTACTTTTATAAAGTCCTCCTCAAAATAAAGGTCTGATAGTTTTATTCCAGTTAGTTCGGACACCCTAAGGCCACAGCCATACAGTGTTTCTAATATGGCTCTGTTTCGCTCGCCCTCTGCCTTACTTAGGTCTATAGCCGCAATAAGCTGGTTTATTTCTTTTTCGGAAAGTGTATCGGGTAGTTTTCTTCCAATTTTTGGAGATTCTATTAAATCCATTGGATTATCGGCCCTGTAATCTTCAAAGACCAAGTAATTAAAAAAACTCTTTAGACCAGAAATGATTCGGGCTTGCGACCTTGGGTTCACCACTTTTGCCGCTTCATAAATAAATTGCTGAACAGTACTTTGTGCTATGGTAATGGGCAAATAGTCAATGTTATGTTCTTTTAGAAAACGAACTAATTTTTCAATATCCAAAACGTAGTTTTGAATGGAATTGTCCGACAAGCCCCTTTCTAATTTTAGGTAATGGATGTAATCTTTTTTGGCCTGTTCCCAGTTCATGAGCTAAAGATACGCCTTAGGAGTATAACTATTATTTCATACTTAAAACTCATTGTTTTTAAAGATAAAGCGGAAGAAAATCTTTCACTTTTTTTAGGTCCTATGGTGAAAATCACAATAACCAAATAGCGGAATGAATGGTCATAGCGCAAATATATCTGAAGCTTTTACAACAAAAACCGCTTAAGCACGTTTGGAACAAGTAGCATTTTAACGATAATATAATTGCGATACTATGAGATTTATTTTACTTGTATTATTTGTAGGCCTTTTTGGATTCAGCGCTCAAGCGCAAAATGTAGACCGAACCAATTTTAGGGCCGGTTTAAACGCAGGTATTGTAACAGGTGATTTCTCCGAAGCCTATAGTTTGGTACTTGGAGTAGACCTGTATCAGCACTGGGGCGTTTCGAAAGTATTAGATTTAGGTGTAACCACTGGATTTTCAAATGCTTTTGGTGAAAAGCAAGAAATATCCGCTGGCGGTGCAATCGTAGAAACCGAATTTGACAACATACAGTTTATTCCGGTTGCAGGATCGGTTCGCATATATCCGACTACAGGTTTTAAGCTTGGAGGCGATGTGGGCTACGCTATTGGAATTAATGAAGGCAACGACGGAGGGCTTTATTATCGCCCAAGCTTGGGAATAGATATCAATGGTGGAAGTACAGAACTGAATATATCCTATTTAGCTGTCAATGGAGATGTTACCTACAGTAGCGTGCTATTTGGCTTACTTTTTTTATTTTAAATCTCACAAAATTTTAACATTTTTAATAATTATCTTATATTTAACTTAATCAATTTAAAAAATCAAAAATCATGAAAAAATTAGGAGTAATTGCACTATTTGTTTTGGGCGTAACCTTTTCGGTTCAGGCTCAAGAAGGTTTTGCCGTTAAGGCAGGTATTAATAATGTAAGTGCCAGTATAGATTTAGGAGCTTTTGGAGGAAATACTTCCAATAGTGAGCTAGGTTTCTATGTAGGTGGTGGCTACAATTTTGAACTGGATGATACATGGTCTATAGAACCATCTGCGCTACTTAGTATCGTAAGCGATTTAACAGCATTGTATATTCCAGTAATGGCTAAATATGAAATTGCAGAGTCATTTACCATTCAAGCAGGTCCTCAAATTAATTACCTTTTGGAAGATGTTCCCGATGGTGCTTTTGGTCTTGATTTGGCTGTTGGTGGTGGATATCAGATAAATGACAATTGGTTCGTTGAGGCCCGTTACGGATTTGAAGTGATGCGAGGTGGTGATTTTGGTGAGTTAGTCGATTATAATACTTTGACTGTAGGAGCTGGTTACCGTTTTAACTAATTACATATAATAGTATGTTGATAAAGCGAAAACTACGGTTTTCGCTTTTTTTATACCTCTGTTTTATCCTTACTTTTACAGTATGAAGCTAATTATTATTAATGGACCAAATTTAAATCTTTTAGGGAAGCGAGAGCCAGAAGTGTATGGTAAACAAACTTTTGAAGACTATTTTTCAACCCTTCAATTTAAGTTTAAGGATGTTCAACTTGAGTATTTTCAATCCAATATAGAAGGAGATTTAATAACCAAGTTGCAAGAAGTAGGTTTTAACTACGATGGTATTATTCTAAATGCTGCGGCATACACGCATACCTCTGTTGGTATAGGGGATGCTGTTAAGGCAATTGAAACCCCAGTGGTAGAAGTTCATATTTCCAATACACACAAACGGGAGGAATATAGGCATGTTTCCTACATTTCATCTGGTGCTAAAGGAGTTATTTTGGGTTTTGGACTGCAAAGTTATGATTTGGCTATACAAAGTTTTCTATAGCTTGCAATAATGGCAGTATAGTACTTTTAGAAGCTAAGCTTCAGCAGGCTTCAGATACTTCTGTTCCACATAAAAAGTAGCAAATGGCAACAAGGAAGCGATTCCGAAAATAATAAACCGTTTGATTCCCCATTTTTTATTGAAACAAACGAGCAGCGCTAAGGCAATAAAGGTGATAAAAAGTGCGCCATGGGCATAACCAACGATTTTATTTGGACCTGGAATTTCCGCCCAATATTTCAAGGGCATGGTAATTCCAAACAAAGCTAAATAAGAGATTCCTTCTAAAATTGCAGTTACTCTAAATAATTTCAACATATTCCTTTATTTAAAATTGTAAACTACTGGTGCTGGTATAGTATCGGTTTTATCTTCTAATGAGGTTGGTTGTGAAGCGCTTTCCAAAAACGTATGGTACTTATTAGTCTTTGGAAAGCACTTTATATAGTCAACCTTAAAGGAAAGGATTTAAACTATTTATTACAGATGAATTACTTCATCATAAGCATCTGCCACGGCTTCCATTACAGCCTCACTCATCGTGGGGTGCGGATGCACCGTTTTTAATACTTCATGGCCTGTAGTTTCCAATTTACGGGCGAGAACAGCTTCAGCTATCATATCTGTAACTCCTGCACCTATCATATGGCATCCTAGCCACTCGCCATATTTGGCGTCAAAGATGACCTTTACAAAGCCATCAGATGTGCCGGAGGCTTGAGCTTTACCACTCGCCGAAAATGGAAATTTACCCACTTTAATATCCAAACCTTGTTCCCTGGCCTGTTTTTCCGTAAGTCCTACGGATGCAATTTCAGGACTACAGTACGTACACCCAGGTATGTTTCCATAATCCAAGGCTTCCGTATGCATTCCTGCTATTTTTTCAACACATAAAATACCTTCGGCAGAGGCTACGTGTGCCAAAGCTTGCCCTGGCGTGACATCTCCAATGGCGTAATATCCGGGAATATTGGTCTGATAAAAGTCATTGACCAAAATCTTGTCCCTGTCGGTGGCAATACCAACATCTTCTAGTCCTATATTTTCAATATTTGTTTTAATTCCAACCGCGGAAAGTACAATGTCCGCTTCCAATACTTCCTCTCCCTTGGCAGTTTTCACAGTTGCTTTGACACCATCTCCGGAGGTGTCTACTCCTATAACTTCTGCAGAGGTCATTATTTTTACACCGGCTTTTTTAAAGCTGCGCTCCAATTGTTTAGAGATGTCCTCGTCTTCAACAGGAACAATGTTCGGCAGGTATTCCACTACGGTAACGTCCGTACCCATAGCATTATAAAAATAGGCGAATTCGATACCAATGGCTCCGCTACCTACAACAATTAATTTTTTAGGTTGTTCTTTAAGCGTCATTGCCGCTCTGTATCCAATAATTTTCTTACCGTCTTGTGGCAAGCTAGGGAGTTCCCTGCTTCGAGCTCCAGTGGCGATGATGATATGTTTTCCACTATATTCGGTTTCGGTACCGTCTTCTGCCTTTACGGATACCTTCTTTCCGGGTTTTAATGTGCCGTATCCATTAAGAACTTCAATCTTATTTTTCTTCATTAAGAACTGCACACCCTTACTCATTCCTCCGGCAACGTTACGGCTCCTTTTTACTACGGCATCAAAATCTTTATCTACGCCTTCGGCTTTTAGTCCATAATCTGCTGCATGCTTCAGGTATTCAAACACTTGCGCAGATTTTATTAAAGCTTTGGTAGGTATACACCCCCAGTTCAAACAAACGCCGCCAAGGCTTTCCTTTTCTATGATAGCGGTTTTTAGTCCTAGTTGCGATGCTCTAATGGCAGTAACATAACCTCCTGGTCCACTACCCAAAACAATAACGTCGAAAGTGCTCATATTTTTAATTTTTTAATGTTAAAACCCAAGTCTTTTTGGGAGCGCTGCAAAAATACAAAACCAAGTTTGAAGGACAATGATCTAGGTTAAGTTTAAAAGGAAAGTAATGTTATTTTTATTGTGAACTGCTAGACTTGAATTTTCTTCGATTAAACTCTTTGGTATCCCCTTTAGGGATAGAAAGTGAAACCCACTCTGTTCCCTTGCGCATTTTACCTATCAGCACTAGTTGCCCCACGTGACTTGCATAGTGGGCTAACTGGCGGTTCACTGCTTCAAGAATCGTATGTTCTTCGTTTCGTATTTTAATTACAGTATCGAAATTAGAACTGTTTATTTGATGCAAAGCAGCAAATAAACATTCCCATCCTGTGTTCCAATAGGCTATTAGTTCTGCTTTGTTCTTATGCGGCTGTGTAAACTCGTTTTCTCTGTTGCGCCACTCTTTTTCGCCATCTTCAGTTAAAAAGTTAGTCCATCTGCTGTGCATATTGCCAGCCAAATGTTTTATGATAAGTGCAATAGAATTATCAGATTCGTTTAAGGTCCAGTGAATATCTTCTTCGGATAACTGACTTAGGGTTTTGTCTCCCAAGGCTTTGTACCGCTCAAATTCAAAACGCGCACTAGCTATGAAACTTTCCCATGGATACATACCATCCTGTATTTATTTTATTTGCTAGGAATAAACTTTAAGGCTACTCCATTAATACAGTGCCGCTCTCCAGTGGTTTCCGAAGGACCGTCTTCAAATACATGGCCTAGATGACCGCCGCAAGTCGCACAATGTTCCTCGGTTCTTTTATAGCCTATTTTATAATCTACATCATAGGTCACATTACCTTCAATTTCCCTATCAAAACTAGGCCAACCTGTACCAGAATCGAATTTATGTTCACTTTTAAAAACAGGGGTGTCGCAACCTGCACATACATAAGTGCCTTCTTTTTTAATAGCTAACAATTCGCTAGTAAAAGGATTTTCAGTAGCAGCTTTTCTAAGCACGTAGAATTCCGCATCTGTGAGTTGCTTTTTCCATTCCGCCTCCGTTTTAGTAATCGGAAACTCTTTTTTTACTTCGGTTTGGGTGTTAGCTGTTTCTTTTTCTTGGGAGATTCCTTTACAGCTCGCGGCTAAAATAATTAGGGTAATTAATAGAGAATATTTCATAGCTTTTTAATGTTAGTCTTTTTTCTTTTCAATCCTTTCAAAGATACAGCACTTAACATAAAACTTCTGTTACTGTTTTCTTAAAGATTGAGAGCACTATCAAGAAATACGCCCCATCAAAAAATGATGGGGCGTATTGTTAAAAAGCTTATGTATTATATTAATCTATTTGAAATTTCTCAATCTTATCTTCAGTAATACCTAGCCTTCCCATAACCGAGTAAATATTTGAGGTATCCAGTTTTCCTTGAGTCAAGTCAGCGGGCAATACCGCTATCCTAAAAACTTGATTATCCGTATCACTGGGCAATAATTCGGCTTCATTAAAATTAAATTCCAAAAATAAACTTACGTCGAAAAACGTATGATCGTAATTGTACTGTAACAATCCTTGATTAAGTATTCGTGTTTGTGGCATCAGCCTCCAAATATCTACGGCTTCTCCATTGGAATCTTCTGTCTGGTCCCACAAAAGATATACAAGAACGATATCGGTATCGAAAACTTCAACTGTTTGTGGGAATTCATATAAGATGGCGTAATCGTTTTCGGGGGTAAACGAGCCTTCAATATCAATAACTTGGCCTAAAATATTTACACCGTCAACACCATCTGCACCATCACGACCATCAAAACCGTCTAGACCATCAAAACCATCAAAACCTGGAGGTCCTTGTGGGCCCGTACAAGCCATAAAGAATAATGCGATTAAACTACCGAATACTACACTGAATTTTCTCATAATATGTTGATTTTTTTGGTTTCTTACTATGTACTTGTTTTATGTGTTTTCAAAAAGCGTTCCACTTTTTAATTTTATCCAAATTAATTAGGGTTGGTTTGGTACACACCAAGTAAAACAGCTATATTCCCTAAGTTATTGCAAAGTTGATTAGATTTACTAAAAAAATATAAGATACCTATGTCTAAAGTTATCGTGCATTCCTTGTTCACAGATTTTGATATCGACCTCTTTAAGGGTGGAAAACACTACCGTTTGTATGACAAATTAGGATCACATCCTATCGAAGTAGAGGGTGTAAAAGGAACCTACTTTGCCGTTTGGGCACCATCTGCAAAAGCGATCTCTGTTGTTGGGGATTTTAACGCATGGAACCAAGAAACGCATGTTTTGAATGTACGCTGGGATTCTAGTGGTATCTGGGAGGGCTTTATTCCTCATATAGGACATGGAGAAAAATATAAGTATAAAATACAGTCTCACAATCAGGATATTTGGACGGAGAAAGCAGACCCTTTTGCCAAACTATGTGAGCATCCGCCTAAAACAGCTTCGATAGTCTGGTCTAAGGAGTATGATTGGAAAGATACCGATTGGATGGGTTATAGAAAGGAAAAGAACGGTTTAGACAGGCCCTATTCTGTGTATGAGGTGCATTTAGGCTCTTGGAAGCGAAATGCAGAAGGAAATTTTTTGACCTATACCGAGTTGGCCGTAGATTTGGTTAATTATATAAAGGAAATGGGTTATACCCATGTGGAGTTCATGCCCATAATGGAGTATCCATATGATCCATCATGGGGCTATCAGCTTACAGGATATTTTGCACCAACATCAAGATTTGGTACCCCAGAAGATTTTAAATTTTTAGTAGACGCCTTTCATCAAAATGATATAGGAGTGATTTTGGACTGGGTACCGTCCCATTTTCCTGAAGACGCCCATGGATTAGGTTTTTTCGATGGCTCCAACTTATACGAGCATCCGGATAGGAAAAAAGGATACCATCAAGACTGGAAAAGTCTAATTTTTAACTACGGAAGAAACGAAGTTCGGGCCTTTTTAATAAGTAACGCTTTGTTCTGGTTAGAACAGTTTCACGTAGATGGTTTGCGTGTAGATGCCGTGGCGTCTATGCTGTATTTGGATTACTCTCGCGAAGATGGCGAGTGGGAACCTAATGAATACGGCAATAATGAAAACCTAGATGCTATTTCTTTTATTCGTGAGCTTAACCAAGAAGTCTATGCCAGTTTTGAGGGTGTACAGACCATTGCAGAAGAATCTACTGCTTTTTCAGGAGTTTCTAAATCAGTTAATCATGGTGGTCTAGGTTTTGGAATGAAATGGATGATGGGGTGGATGCACGATACTTTAGAGTATTTTCAAAAAGAGCCAGTTTATCGTAAGCACCATCAAAATGATTTAACGTTTAGCATGACCTATGCTTTTACAGAAAATTTTATGCTCCCTTTTTCTCATGATGAGGTAGTTTATGGTAAACAATCTTTGGTATACAGAATGCCAGGAGACGAGTGGCAACGTTTTGCAAATTTAAGATTGTTGTTCGGCTATATGTTTACCCATCCCGGAACTAAATTAATGTTTATGGGTGGCGAGTTTGGACAAACGGCGGAATGGAATTTTCAACAAAGTTTGGATTGGCACTTACTTGATTATGACGGGCATGCAGGTGTGCAACAATTTGTGAAAGATTTAAACCATACCTATAAGAACTATCCCGCCTTGTATGAGAAACAGTTTAGTCAGGAAGGTTTTGAATGGATAGATTATGGAGATCATGAAAACTCTGTGCTTACCTATGTCAGAAGAGGCCATGATAAAAAGAACGACCTGATTGTTGCTTGTAATTTCACACCTATTCTCAGGGAAAACTATAGGATTGGAAATCCTAAAAAAGGAAAATTAAAAGAGATATTGAACAGCGATGCTACCAAATATGGGGGTTCAGGTAATGAAAACCCTAACATTAAATCTTCTACAAAGGAGTGGCATGGCTATAAAAAATCGGTAGAAATAACGATTCCTCCGTTAGGGATTGTCATTTTAAAGTAGCTTTAGGTACCTAAAACGTTATAGTTTGCGATTGCTCGGTTTATATTTCGTAATTCCGGGTGAAAGTACTTTTTTTGCTTTTTATTTAAATTTTCAGATTAATGATTACAAATACAGAATTAGAATATAAGGGTAACTTATACCCAAACCATATAGTCGATTTTAAACAGGATACCAATAAAATATACCTAACTACCGAGAACGGGGTAGTGTTAGAAATTACTGTTTTAAGAGGCAGTCTTATTCGTTTTAGGTATGCTACAAATTATGTTTTCGAACCTGATTTTTCTTATGCTATAGACCCCGAGGCAAATTTGGGTTACAGCAAGTTAGAAGTGGTGGAGAATGATACGGAGTATGTCATTGAAACGGCTCGTGTACATGTCTTGGTAGATAAAAAATCATTACGTACCCAAATATCCGATTTGGAAGGGAATATAATTAATGAGGACGAAATCGGTTTTCATTGGGAAGAGAATTATGAATACGGCGGCAATACCGTAAAAATGAGTAAAATCACCCAAACTGGGGAGAGTTTTTATGGAATGGGAGATAAAGCGACCCATAGCAACCTCAAAGGTAAGCGGGTTGAAAATTGGGTGACAGACCAATATGCATATGGTAAGGACCAAGACCCATTGTATAAAGCAATTCCCTTTTATACAGGATTACACAAGGGCAAGGCTTACGGTCTTTTTTTTGATAACAGTTTTAAGACCCATTTCGATTTCGCTCACGAGCGCAGAAATACAACCAGTTTTTGGGCAGATGGAGGAGATATGAATTATTATTTCTTTTATGGGCCAGAGATGTCAAAAGTAGTTTCTGCATATTCTAATTTAACTGGAACCCCAGAACTACCACCCATGTGGGCGTTGGGTTATCATCAGTCTAAGTGGAGTTACTACCCGGAAAGTAATGTAAAAGAAATAGCCAAAGGGTTCAGAGATCAACAAATTCCTTGTGATGCCATTTATTTGGATATTGACTACATGGACGGATTTCGATGTTTTACCTGGGATAAAAAACTCTTTCCGGATCCAAAACGAATGATAAAGGAACTGGAGGCCGATGGTTTTAAAACCGTTGTCATGATTGATCCAGGAATTAAGATAGATAGGGAATACTGGATTTATAAGGAAGCATTAGAAAAAGGATATTTCTGTAGAAGGGGCGATGGTCCTTTAATGACAGGAAAAGTATGGCCTGGTGAATGTAATTTTCCTGATTTTACGAATCCAGAAGTTAGGGAATGGTGGGCAGAATTATACAAAGAATTTATGTCCGATTTGGGGGTTCATGCCGTTTGGAACGATATGAACGAACCAGCTGTGATGGAGGTACCTGGTAAAACAGCACCTTTGGATACTAGGCATAATTATGACGGTCACCCTTGTACCCATAGAAAAGCCCATAATGTGTATGGGATGCAAATGGTAAGAGCAACCTATGAAGGTGTTAAAAAATATGTATATCCTAAAAGACCCTTTGTAATTACACGGGCTGCATTTGCTGGTACACAACGATATTCCTCTACGTGGACGGGAGATAATGTAGCTACTTGGGAGCATCTTTGGATTGCAAATGTGCAAATGCAGCGTATGTGTATGAGTGGTTATTCTTTTGTAGGTTCCGATATTGGTGGCTTTGCAGAACAGCCAAACGGCGAACTTTTCGCACGATGGGTGCAATTGGGTATTTTTCACCCTTTCTGTAGGGTGCATTCCAGTGGCGACCATGGAGATCAAGAACCTTGGTCTTTTGGCACCGAGATTACCGATATCGTGCGTAAGTTTATCGAGATTCGATATCAGTTGCTACCTTATTTGTATACCATGTTTTATAAATACAGCAAAGAGCAACGTCCCATGTTGCAGTCTTTGGTGCTTTTTGATCAAGAAGATACGCAAACCCATTTTAGAACCGACGAGTTTGTTTTTGGGGAACATATATTAGTCTGTCCTATACAAGAACCAAATGCACAAGGAAGAAGAATGTATATTCCTAGGGGAAGATGGTATGATTTTTGGACTGATGAAGTATCCGAGGGAGGAAAAGAACGTTGGGTAAAAGCAGATTTGGATTCCGTCCCACTATTTATAAAAGAGGGAGCGATAATACCTAAATACCCCATACAGCAGTATGTGGGAGAGCTAAAAATTAAGGAATTGATTTTAGATACGTATTATAAATTAGGAACGGAAACTTCCGAGGTTTATGAAGACGCCCAGGATGGTTACGATTATAAAAAAGGGAGATATTCCCTGCGAAACTTTAAGTTGACTGGAAAGGAAAACTCCATTACGGTTCAACAGTTTAAGGATGGTAGCTTTATAACCGAATACGAAACATTAAAGTTTAACCTTCACGGACTTCCCTTCAAGATTCATAAAATTGAAGTGGATAATGAGGAGATTGATATAAACTCGGTAAAGCCAAATGGAAATCATAGTCTTTATATAGACAAGAATTTTACTGTTTTACACATTACGGGAAAATAATATTTTTGTAATTTCCCAATACTAAACACTATAACCATGAAAAAAATAGTATTAATTGCGGCCCTTTTTATAGGCGTTTCGGCATGTAAAGTAAATCCTTTTACAGGTCAAAAAACACTTAATTTTTATCCTAACAGCCAAATTTTTCCAACAGCATTTGCGCAGTATGACCAATTTCTTGGGGAAAATAAAGTGCTGACAGGAACAGCGGAAGCACATATGATTACTAGGACAGGACAGCGTATATCTGCAGCTGCGGAACGTTGGTTAACGGCAAACGGGTATCCTGGCTATTTGAGCGATTACAAATGGGAGTATAATTTGGTGGATAATGAAGCAGTAAACGCTTGGTGTATGCCTGGTGGTAAGATTGTTTTTTATACAGGAATTCTTCCTATCACCCAGACAGAAACTGGTGTAGCGGTAGTAATGGGGCATGAAGTAGCTCATGCTTTGGCAGATCATGGTGCGCAACGTATGAGTGCAGGTACTTTGCAACAGGTTGGAGCTGTTGCCGGTAATGTAGCGCTGAAGGACGAACAAAGAAATGTATTTAATCAAGTCTATGGTGTAGGCTCTCAGGTTTTGGGAATGCTACCTTTTAGTCGTGGTCATGAGACAGAGGCAGATCGTATTGGATTACAGATTATGGCTATCGCTGGTTATAATCCTTACGAAGCTGCGGAATTATGGAAACGAATGAAGGCGAATAGCGGAGGAGAGGCACCACCGGAATTTATGAGTACCCACCCTTCCAATGATACAAGAATTAATAATTTAACTGTCTGGGCACCAGAAGCAGCTGCGGAAGCTGCTAAATTTGGAGTAACTGAATTTAAGTAAAAACGAATACTAGTTTTATTGTATATTGAAAGCTGTTCTTGTTCCAAGAGCGGCTTTTATATTTTACCATGATCAAAACCATACCAGTTAAAGGGAGTAAAAAATTATTGAACGCATGGGCCTTTTACGATTGGGCCAATTCTGTTTACGCGCTTACTATAGCTTCCTCTATTTTTCCTATTTTTTATTCGGCGCTTTTTACAACAGATGAAGCCTTGGTAACCGCTTTTGGTTTTGAAATGAAGCCCACGGTCCTTATTGAAATCGTAACAGCATTCACATTTTTGGTTGTTGCGGTTTTATCTCCTATTCTCTCTGGCGTTGCAGATTATGTAGGGAATAAGAAGAGTTTTATGAAATTCTTTTGCTATGTGGGCGGTATAGGCTGTGTTGGTTTGTATTGGTTCAGTTTAGACCATATTCATTTGAGCATTCTTTTTTACTTTATGGGTCTAATTGGGTACTGGGGTAGTCTAGTTTTTTATAATTCTTATTTGCCGGATATCGCTTTTGAGGAACAGCAGGACAGTATCAGTGCCAAAGGTTTCTCAATGGGTTATATTGGTAGTGTTTTTCTTTTGCTCGTTAACTTGGCGATGGTTATGAATCCGCAATGGTTTGGGTTTGATATTGGTACTACGGAAGCAGAATTGAACGCGGCCAAGTTTGAGGCGATGAAAATTTCCTTTATAACCGTTGGATTTTGGTGGATGCTATTTAGCCAATACACCTTCTACGTATTGCCGAACGGCACAGGTGCAGGGCACAAAGTGACCAAAGATGTCGTTTTTAATGGATTTCGAGAATTACGCTCGGTTTGGCAGCAACTAAAGCTCAATTTACCTTTAAAACGCTACTTAACTGCATTTTTTGTATTTAGCATGGCGGTGCAGACAATCATGCTGATGGCCGTTTATTTTGGCGAAAAAGAAATTTCTTGGGCTACGGACAGCGAAAAAACCACGGGGCTAATTATTAGTATTTTAGTCATTCAGTTAGTAGCCGTTGTCGGTGCTATAGTTACATCAAGGGCGTCTGCCAAGTTTGGGAATATAAAAACCTTGATTTTTGTTAATTTTATTTGGTTGTGCCTTTGTTTTTATGCTTATTTCATGAAAACCCCTATGCAGTTTTATATCGCTGCTGGGTTCGTAGGCCTGGTGATGGGAGGGGTGCAAGCTTTGGCACGTTCTACCTATTCTAAGTATTTGCCAGATACAGAAGATACTACCTCCTACTTTAGCTTTTATGATGTTGCCGAAAAGATAGGTATCGTTATAGGGATGGTCATTTTTGCGGTGGTAGATCATGTAAGTAGTATGCGGTATGCGATACTATTTTTATTCTTATTCTTTTTGGCAGGAATTCTATTATTACTGCGGGTACCAAATAAAAAGTCCCTTTAAAAAAGGGACTCTTGCTGTAACTGATTGTTCGCTATTTTGATGTTAATCTTTTGAAATATCTCCGGATCCAGCTGTTTTGGTGTCGAGTTTTTCTGGATTACCTCTATAGGTAATATCCCCAGAACCAGAAACCCTAGCATTTAGCATTTTATTAGCTGTTACTTTGATGTCTGCAGAGCCAGAAACGGTTGCCTCTACATTATCGGCCTCTAAATCAAAGGCTTTAATATCCCCACTTCCAGAAATAGTCGCTGAAAAATCGGTTGTATTTCCGCTTAAGGTAATATCGCCAGATCCGGACATGCTAGCACTGACGGCACTGGCTTCTACATTCAACGTAATATCACCAGAACCAGACATCGCTGTCTCTAATTTTTCTGTCTTGATTGTTGTTTTTCCCACAATATCGCCAGATCCGGATAATGAAATAGCGCTAATTTTTTCTACTGGTACGGTAATATAGATTCCGTTCTTCCAATCAGAAGGTTTAAGGTTTACATTATTTTCTGTTTTTATGTACAGCTTGCCGTTTTTGACCTCAGTAGTGATATATTCCAAAAGGTTGGATTCTCCCTCCAGAATCAGTTGCCCTTCTTTTCCATCTACCAAATCCACATCGAACCATCCGGAAACGACTATTTCATCATAGTCACCGGTAGATCTTTCTATAGTTACCTTATCTCCGTTACCTTTAACTTTTTTACCCCATTGTGCTGAGCAGGATACTGTGATTGCCAATATCAGGGTTAATACGATTCCTTTTTTCATTTTATTTGTGTTTAGATTGATATAATTAGTATTATTTTTTTGTGAAGCTAATTCCTCCGTAATCGCTGTTTAATAGCATTTTATTGCCACTATTAGCACTACCGTAATAGCCTTCATAATGCTTATTGGATGATTTTTCAGTACTAATGTTAATCTCAAAATCATCTTTACCGCTTACTCCAGAATAACTGGTGGTAATGTCAAAATCAAAATGATAGTTGGGGTTGTAGCCAATTTTCACACCCGTGTAATCTGTTCGTATAGTAACATTTCCTGCATCCTCGGCAAGTTCATCTATACGTATGGAACCATAATCAGAATCTAGATTAACATTCCCATGAATAGTACCGAGTTTTATAGTAATATAATCCCCGTTTCCACTAACATCTTTTGCCTCTCCTACAGCTATATTTCCATAGTCGCTGCTATACTCTAGGTTTTCCATTTGCTCAATAGTTGCGTTGGTGTAATCTGTATTTACGATTAAATTACCTGCTTTTTCAATGGTAAAGCCAGAATAGTCAGCTCGGATTTCGCCACTATTTATATACCCAATGGTCGACTTTGAGGTATAATCAAAATTTAGTTGATTATTCCTACCATGTAGTTCGCCAATTTCCAACCTTCCATAATCGCAATTTATTTTTGCATGTCCGTCTATCCGATCTAGGATAATGTTTCCGTAATCGTTGTCTAGGTTTACACTATTCTTTATGGGAACTTTTATCGTGTAGTTAATTTGCATGTTCACATTGTTGTTCTTGCCCCAGTTCCATCCCCAACTGCTCTTTTGTTCACCGTAGGTTGTCTTGGCGTAAACCATACTGCTGCTTGCGTCAAAGTCCACCGAAATTCCATCCAGTTTACTTTGCACCTTTTCTTCATTGTCGCCACTGGTCTTTATATGTACTTCTATAACAATACGGTCTTCGTTCCAGGAGGTGATGTTAAGATTACCATAGTTATTGTTCACTTTTAACAAGGCATCTGCATTCACGTTGAATTCCTTTTTTATGGTTTTCTCTTTCGTGTATTTGCCGTCAAGTATATCGTTGTTGGCTAACAAAAAGACAGGGCTTAGTACCCATATTATGAATGTATATTTATAGAGTATAGTTCGCATCATTATAGTTTTTTAAATTTTTAATAGTTTCTATTTGTTCAAGCACATCTTGTAATAAATCAATTCTTGTTTGAAAATTTGTAATCATGGCGCTAAGTAATAATTTGCTGTTACCACCACTCAGTAATTCTTTTTCTAACCGGCCATAATCAGTTTCCAAATTTTTAAGCTGTAACATGGTATCGAAAATAATTTTTTGAGTTTCCGGACTGCTTTCTGCCTGTAGCTCTTTTACCTGGTCTTCAATAAGACTGGCAAAATAAAACTGCGTATTGGAAACCTCGGGCGATACCTTGGCTACCTGATTTTCTATAGAAGAACCTTGGTTAAAGAACCCAATGCTTACGGCAATAAGAACTGCTACGGAAGCAGCAATAGATACCCCTTTCCACCAAGCTGTTTTTTTAACAGGTGATATAGCATCCTTGTTTCCAAGATTCAATTTTTCAAAAAATCGGTCTTCATGTCCGTTTTCAGGTACTTGTGTATCAAAAGAACCTTTTAGGTTTTCGAATAACTGTTCGATGTTGTCTTTCTCCATCAGTGGGTAATTTCTATTTTCTTTCTTAAACTTTCCTTTGCTCTGGATATAGTGGTGCGGCAATTAGCATAACTTATATTCATGATTTCACTTATTTCTTCATAGTCGAATCCTTCAATTAAATGTAAGGTCAAAGAAACTCTGTAATTATCTTTTAAGCGGTTCATGGTCTCCATCACTTTTTGAGCCTTTTGATTTACAAACACATGATCCGAAGTAATTCCGTCATTATCTTCGACCTTATAAATTATATCATCCAAGGCAACTTCATTTTTTTTCCGTTGCTTTTTGTAATGATAAATACTGTTGTTTATTACAATTCGTTTTAACCAGGCTCCAAAGCTTACTTCTGCTTTAAATGTGTGCAATTTCGTAAACGCGTTTAAAAACGATTCTTGCATCACATCTTCTGCTTCCGCGCTATCTTTTACAATACGTACGGCCGTGTTGTACATGGCTTTGTAGTACCTGTTGTAAACTTCTAGCTGTGCACTTTGGTTTCCGTTTATGCACGATTGCAATAATGCATCAATATGTACTTCTTTTTGGCTCAAAAAAGTGATTGGTTTGTCTTATAGATGAATGAAGTTACGGATTGTTACAGTTTGGGATAAAAGAATTCAATTTAATTGAAAAAACACTGATGCATCCTTGAATTGTATTTAGATAGCTTTGATTTTAGTTCGATGTTGGCATAAGAATTGAATTAGAGGGGTAGGGCAGTATCCTTATTCGTATAATATGAGGTATTTAAGGACTTGCACGATGTTTAAAACGAATTGTAAAACTAATTTTTCTGTCACATACGTGACAGAATGACCGATATATAAAGATGGGAGATTCTAAATTTTCAAACTTTGACAACATGTCCTTACAGGGTATAGATGATGAAGCGGAGTTGATTCCTTTGCTCACGGCAGAGGACGAAGAACAAATGAATGGAGAAACATTACCAGAAACCTTACCTATACTTCCGTTACGGAACACGGTGTTGTTTCCAGGCGTTGTAATACCAATTACCGCGGGGAGGGATTCCTCTATCCAATTGATAAAGGACGCCAATAGCGGAAATAAGGTGATAGGTGTAGTCTCGCAAAAAGATGAAGAGACCGAAAATCCAGAGATAAAGGATATCAACACGCTAGGAACCGTTGCCCGTATCTTGAGGGTGCTACAGATGCCGGATGGTAATACTACGGTAATTATCCAGGGTAAAAAGCGCTTTGAAATTGCTGAGGTACTTACGCAAAAACCATATTTTACAGCTACCGTACGTGAAACAGCAGAACTTAGGCCCGATAGCAACAATGTGGAGTTTTTGGCCATAATTGAATCTATTAAGGATTTGGCCTTAAAGATTATTAAAGACAACCCAAACATTCCTAGCGAGGCATCTTTTGCCATTAAAAATATTCAGAGCGATTCTTTTTTAATCAATTTCGTGTCCTCTAATCTTAACTTGGACGTGAAGGCAAAACAAGAATTATTGGAAATCGGTGATCTCCAGCAACGAGCCTTGGCGACCTTGAAATATATGAATGTGGAGATGCAGAAGCTGGAGCTGAAAAACGATATACAGTCCAAGGTACGCAGCGACTTGGACCAGCAACAGCGAGAATATTTTTTGCATCAACAAATGAAGACCATTCAAGAAGAGCTGGGCGGTGTTTCCCATGATGATGAGTTGGATGAAATGCGAGCCAAGGCCAAGAAGAAGAAATGGGACAAAAAAGTAAAGGAGCATTTTACCAAGGAATTGGCCAAAATGCAACGTATGAATCCGCAAGTAGCGGAATATTCTATTCAACGCAACTATCTAGACCTACTTATAGAGCTGCCTTGGAACGAATTTTCAAAGGATAAATTTGATTTAAAACGTGCCGAACGCATCTTGGACCGCGATCATTACGGTCTGGAAGATGTGAAACGTAGAATTATAGAATATTTGGCCGTATTAAAACTACGGAACGATATGAAGTCTCCCATACTTTGCCTTTATGGCCCTCCGGGAGTCGGAAAAACATCTTTGGGTAAATCCGTTGCCGAAGCATTGGGTAGGGAATACGTTCGTATTTCTTTAGGTGGATTACGAGATGAGGCTGAAATACGAGGCCATCGTAAAACTTATATTGGTGCTATGCCTGGTAGAATTATTCAAAGTCTAAAAAAAGCAGGAACTTCAAATCCGGTTTTTATATTAGATGAGATAGATAAGTTATCCAACAGTCATCAGGGCGACCCATCTTCTGCCATGTTGGAGGTTTTAGATCCGGAGCAGAACAGCGAGTTTTATGATAATTTCTTGGAAATGGGCTATGACCTTTCTAAAGTGATGTTCATTGCTACGGCTAACAATTTAGGTACCATACAGCCCGCTTTGCTAGACCGTATGGAAATCATAAACGTAAGTGGCTATACGATTGAGGAAAAAGTGGAAATTGCAAAGAAGCATTTACTGCCAAAGCAATTGAAGGAGCATGGATTGGATGCCAGCCATTTAAAAATTGGCAAACCACAATTAGAGAAGATTGTGGAGGGCTACACTAGGGAATCTGGTGTACGTTCTTTGGAAAAGCAACTGGCCAAAATGGTACGATACGCTGCAAAGTCTATCGCAATTGAGGAGGAATATGATATTAAAGTAAGTAATGAGGATATCATAAAAGTCTTGGGTGCCCCAAAAATGGAGCGCGACAAGTACGAGAATAATGAAGTAGCAGGAGTGGTTACAGGCTTGGCTTGGACCAGCGTAGGTGGTGATATTCTATTTATAGAATCTATTTTGTCAAAAGGAAAAGGTACCTTGACGATAACGGGTAACCTTGGTAAGGTGATGAAAGAATCTGCCACAATAGCTATGGAATATATAAAATCCAATGCAGAACGTTTTGGATTGGATGCCGAGATGTTTGAAAAGTACAACGTGCATATTCATGTGCCGGAAGGTGCAACGCCAAAAGATGGTCCAAGTGCAGGTATAACCATGTTAACATCTCTAATTTCCTTATTTACCCAGAGGAGGGTGAAGAAAAGCTTGGCTATGACAGGTGAAATTACGCTTCGTGGAAAGGTGCTACCTGTGGGTGGAATCAAGGAGAAGATATTGGCTGCAAAACGTGCCAGAATAAAGGAGATTATCCTTTGTGCTGATAATGAGCGCGATATTAAAGAGATTAAGGCAGATTACCTCAAGGGCCTTACGTTTCACTATGTGAAAGATATGCATGAGGTCATAGCTATTGCCTTGACAAATAGAAAAGTGAAGAACGCAAAGAAGCTTTAAAAACAAATAGATAACCATTAGAGTCCAGTCAACTCTATTTCTTATTTTTATACAGGCTGAACTAAATTCAGTAGCAATGAAAAAAATAACGATTGCAATAGACGGATTTTCATCCACAGGTAAAAGCACCTTGGCCAAGCAATTGGCAAAGGCCTTGGGCTATGTTTATGTAGATACGGGTGCCATGTACAGGGCAATTACATTATTCGCTATGGATAACGGTTTTATTGGTGGTGCTTCCGAGGATATAGAAGGTTTGGTAGCAGAGCTATCGAAGATTCAGTTGCGATTTGTTTTTAATGAAGATTTAGGTTTTTCGGAAATGTACCTGAATGATAAAAATGTAGAAGCCAAAATCCGAAAGATGGAAGTCTCCAGAAATGTCAGTCGCATTGCAGAAATAGAGCAAGTACGCATTAAGTTGGTGGCATTACAAAAAAAGATGGGAGAGCAGAAGGGTATTGTGATGGATGGTCGTGATATTGGGTCTGTGGTTTTTCCCGAGGCTGAGCTGAAAATATTTATGACGGCATCCCCAGAAAAAAGAGCATATCGGCGGTATAAAGAGTTGCTGGATAGGGGTGAGAAAGTTAGTTATGAAGAGGTGTTGGAGAATGTAGAAAAAAGAGATTATATTGATTCGCACCGCGAGTTTTCTCCATTAACGAAGTCCCCTGATGCCATTGAATTTGATAATAGCGATATGGGTCTTAAAGAGCAGTTTGAGCGCATGCATAATTTTGCCCTTAGGGTAATAGAAAAGCAAGCATAGCGAGGCTTTTAGTTAAAATATAAACAAAATAGTATAGAAATAAAAATGCCACTGATACATCAGTGGCATTTTTTAATTTCAGTCTTTCGTATACCTTATGGATTTGGAATAACCAAAACCTGGTCTGGATGAATTACATCTGCACTTTTAAGAATATTGGTGTTTGCTTCAAAGATTTTGTTGTACTTCATAGCATCACCATAGTAGTGCTTAGAAATCTTACTTAAAGATTCACCGCTCGCTACGGTATGCCTGTGGTAAACAGAATCATCCGCTACCGTAATGTTGGCTTTTATATCGGAAGCACTTTCGCCTCCTAAGGCTTTAATTTTATCCCAAAGCAAATCTTTTTCATAAGGTGTCTTTGCTTCCCCTTTTATTTTAAGAACGTTTCCTTCTTCGGTAACTTTTCCATTTTTAATTCCTAATTGCTCACCAAGATCTAAAACACCTTGGTATTTTGCTTTAACACTCATATTCGTATATTTAACGGTTAATATTGTAGGTGAAAGATACTAATAATTGCAGTAATTAATCTATAAAAA
>CAZMUV010000032.1:0-35600 GCA_964569345.1 uncultured Maribacter sp.
AACCTCCAGGATAACGACCTGCAGCAGCAAATTTTTCTCTGTAATCTACTGTTAATGGTAGAAAACCAAGGTCTTTTTGTTCGTAATTGGAAACTACTGTACATAATAACATGCATTTTCCTGATTGCACAACAACGCTCCCATGCGCTTGTTTTGCTAATTTTCCAGTTTCGATAGAAATTTCTCTACCGTCACCTAGGTCAATGACCTCTCTAAATACTTTTGGAATCATAAAATTGATTTTTACCCGAACCCTCGGGATTTTGTTAAACAATGGTCATCCGGTTGTTGAAGCCAGAAGGTTGTGTTGTTGTATGTGCGGTAAGCACTTGACCAATGAAAAACTGTATGCAGCTTTTAATTTTGCCTTTCCTATATAAATTAGGATTTGATTTCAGGACTTTGAAATTTTATGAGCTGGAATCCCCAGAATACTCGGGGCAGCTTAATTTAAAAAAAGGGGAAAGCTAGCTTTCCCCTTTTTAAAATTATTTTCTAATATTTAATTCTTTGATAAGCTCACGATACTTAACTACATCGTTCTTTATCATATAATCTAAAAGACTTCTTCTTTTTCCTACCAGCTTTACTAATGAACGTTCTGTATTGTAGTCTTTGTGATTTTTTTTCAAGTGACCAGTCAAATGATTTATGCGGTGTGTAAACAACGCAATTTGACCTTCCGTAGAACCTGTGTTCTCCGCTTTTCCGCCGTGTTTCTTGAAGATTTCGGCTTTTACTTCTTTTGTTAAATACATTCCAATATTCGTTTAATGATTTTTATGTATCTGAGTGATTTTCAATCAGGCTGCGAAGATACTATTATTTTTTAAATTTTGATTTCTTGAAAACCAAAATTTCTACCTAATCTTTAAGGATGTCTTACACTTGGTCAAAACCTTTGGTAAAGGTACCTGTTACTACTTAGTCGTTTTCAAGTTTCAAATCATAGGCGATGGTATAAAGCCCAGACTCCACTTTAATTTCAATGGTTACTCCAGTGATTTTTAAGAATTCATTGTTGATACTTTTCAATTTCCCACTCCATTCAAGTCTACTGCAAATTTACCTTTATTAAAGAAATACGTATCGGCTAGGCTATTAGTATCTTCGTCCGTATTTCTTATTCTAAAGGTTTAGTTGCCACTGTTGAGTCTATTACATCCTTGACGTAGATTATTAAAAAAAGCCAAACCGATGCATTTCTTGCCTTTGGGGTCAGGTTCAAATTTCTTGATACCGTTATCTGGGTACTGTATAATTCTCAATCGGTCATAGTGCACCGGCTTGAAGAATGAATGTTATCTTTTTGAATACTTCCTCTATTCCCTTATTAAGTTGATAGGGTATAGAACCATAAGAGATAGTCTTAATTATTTGCTGCTTTTTCTGAAGTGTGGTTAGTGTTATAATACAAGAATGTGAGTAGTGATGTGAAAAATAAAACTAATCTTATATCTAGTTCTGGTTTTATAGTAGAGAAAAGCCCGAAATTCAAATGAATAACGGGCTTGTATTTTAATTCTATTACTTTAGATGTCTTATGCAGATTTTACTTCTGCCTTTCTAACAGGAATATTCTGTATTAAATCGATATAAAGATTGATTTTTTTCTTTAGCTCTCTACGATGGGTAATGAAATCCAAGAATCCATGCTCCAGTAAAAACTCTGAAGATTGAAATCCTTTGGGTAAGTCCTTACCTGTAGTATCTTTCACTATACGTGGTCCTGCGAACCCAATAAGAGCGCCTGGTTCAGCTATGTTGATATCGCCTAACATCGCATAGGATGCAGTAGTTCCACCCGTGGTTGGATCTGTACAAAGGGATATGTATGGTAAGCCAGCTTCAGCCAGTTGTGCTAGTTTTACGGAGGTTTTTGCCAATTGCATTAACGAAAGAGCAGCTTCCATCATACGCGCACCACCAGATTTTGAAATCATAAGAAAGGGAACTTTCTTTTTGATAGCATAATCGATACCTCGCGCAATTTTTTCTCCTACAACGCTACCCATAGAACCACCTATAAAGCTAAAATCCATACAGCAGATGACAATATCCTTTCCTAAAGATTTTCCAAACCCGGTTCTCACCGCATCTTTAAGTCCCGTTTTTTTCTGAGCCGCTTTAAGGCGATCGGCATATTTTTTCGTATCCTCGAACTTAAGAGGGTCTTTGGAAGAAAGTTTGGCATCCAGTTCTGTAAAGGTATTGTTGTCAAACAAGATTTCAAAATATTCCTTACTGCCTATACGAACATGATAATCGTCCTCTGGACTAACATAAAAGTTATTGGCTAAATCGTCAGACTCCACTATTTTGCCCGTTGGCGATTTATACCAAAGCCCTTTTGGGGTGTCTTTCTTTTCTTCTGTTGAAGTTTGTATTCCTTTTTCTTTCCTTTTAAACCAAGCAGTCATATCGTCTTCCATTTTAAATATTAGATAGGATATTTTTACAAAGTATTGACGTTGTTTAAATCTTCAAACGCTTTTTTCAAACGCTCTATAAAGGATACTTCCCCTTTTCTCAACCAAACTCTTGGATCATAGTATTTTTTGTTTGGCTCATCTGCGCCCGTTGGATTTCCGATTTGTGTTTGCAAATAATCCTTATTGTCTTGAACGTAGTCTCTTACTCCAGCAAGAAAAGCATATTGTAAATCAGTATCAATATTCATTTTAATAACACCGTAGCTAATTCCTTCTCTAATTTCTTCGACTGTAGAGCCTGAACCTCCATGAAAAACAAAATCAATATGATTGTGTTCTACATTGTATTTTTTTGATATGTATTCCTGTGAGTTTAAAAGAATTTTTGGAGTCAGCTTTACATTCCCTGGCTTATACACACCATGAACATTACCAAAGGCTGCAGCAATAGTAAATCTTGGGCTTACTTTGGAAAGCTCCTCATAGGCATAAGCTACTTCTTCTGGTTGGGTATATAACTTAGAATCATCTACATCGGAATTGTCAACCCCATCTTCTTCACCGCCTGTAATGCCCAATTCTATTTCTAAGGTCATTTCCATTTTGCTCATGCGCTCCAAATACCCTTTGCAGATCTCGATGTTTTCTTCTAAAGGCTCCTCTGAAAGGTCAATCATGTGCGAGCTGAACAAGGATTTACCCGTTTCTGCGTAGTGTTTTTCACTGGCATCCAACAAACCGTCTATCCAAGGCAACAATTTTTTTGCACAATGGTCTGTATGCAAAATAACGGTCGCTCCATAAGCTTCGGCTAATTGATGTACGTGTTTTGCACCTGCAATAGCTCCTTGTATGGCCGCATTCTGACCTTCGTTTGATAGTCCCTTTCCTGCATTAAACTGCGCGCCTCCATTTGAGAATTGAACAATAACGGGTGCATTAAGACTTGCCGCTGTTTCTAGAACACCATTTATAGTGTCGGAGCCTATTACATTAACTGCTGGTAATGCAAAACCTTTTTCTTTTGCGTAGTTGAATATTTCTTGAACTTGATTTCCGGTAGCAACTCCCGGTTTAATGTTGTGGTCCATAGTCTTTCTGGTCTTTAGTTGTCAAAAAATTAAGAAACAAAAGTAACAAAACAATTAGACTTAAAAAGGATAGTTAATACCTATTTGCAATACTGAATTGGCAAAATTATAATCCCGGAACCATCTTTTCGATTGTTGTTCTGCAGGATTATATGTTTTGAAGCCTAGGTCTAGGCGAAAAAGGAAATACGTAAAATCGTAACGAATTCCAACTCCAGTTCCAAGAGCAATGTCCTTTAAAGAGGATAGACCGCTGAATGTGGCATTGGGATCTGTTACATCATCAAAAACGTTCCAAATATTTCCTGCATCAGCAAAAATAGCCCCATTTAAACTACCCGCAACAGGAAAACGATATTCTAAGTTAAGGGCTATTTTAAAATTAGCCTCATTAAAATCGTTTACCGCGGATGTACTTCCGGGACCCAGAGAATATGGAAACCAAGCTCTATTGTCGTTAGAGCCACCACCGAAGTAACTGCGTACAAACGGAATATTATTAGAATTTCCGTAAGGAATTGCGATTCCTAAAAAGCCTCTTGCAGCGACCACGTTGGAGCGCGATAGGTCCCAGTATTTTACATAATCCAATTCGGTTTTTATGTATTGCGAAAAGGGAACGTTGAAAACTAAAAGCTGGTTATCCTTTTCATTGAAAGGCACTATATTGGACAGAGCGGACAATAGATTACCTGCACTTTCCAGTTTGAACCGGAACTGATAAAAATTATTATCGGTTATACCGTTCCTATTATTCTTGTTAAAGGTATAATTGGTTGAAAGAATGAGATTGTTATCCGTAAGTCTTGTTTCACGCTCATTGATGCTTTTAACATCGTTAAAATCTTCTTGGGTCAATCCGTTTGAGGTAACAGGGATTGTGCCATCTAAAACATCGTCGGTGAAACCTGTAGTCCCCGAAATATTGCCCTCTGTTGCTTCTATTGGCGTTGTAAGATTTCCATCAACATTAAAATAGGTTGGGTTAACTGTTATATTGTCCTTTATAGCTATTCTATTTAAGTCGTTGTAGGTGTTGTTATACACATTAAAGAAGCGCTCGGGGTTCACATTACGTACATACTGTATGTTAAGCAATTCGATGTTATGATTTTTGAATTCAGAAGGGGTCCATTTGTAGCCTAATATACTATTCAGCGCCTGTTTGTCCAATCCAATGTTTTTTTGAAAACTCGTTCCGATTCCGATTCTGGTTTTAGGTAAGGTGTAGTTTGGGATGAGTTTTGTGGTATTTAGAAAGGGAAACCATATCCGTGGAAAATTTAAGGTAATTTCGCCCCCGGTTTCGGAGAAAAAATCTTCTTGGAAAGAGGGACTGCTCAGAAGTCCAAATGCGCCGTCTACGGATATGCTTAGATTTTCTGCGCCTTTAAAAATATTTCTTATTAGTAGAGATGCACCAACACCTATACCCAGTCTTCTAATATTAGACCTGCTTACCTCAAAGTTCGTTCCTAAGGAGTATTTGGTTTTTGGTGCTAAGTATATACTGGTATTAACTTTATTGGTAAGACTGTCCTCTTGGAATATAATATTGGGATATTTGAAAATATTTAAACTATTCAATTGTCTGGATGTTCTTATTTTATCAATATCTCTATAGGTATTACCCCTTTTAAAAAAGATGGCGTTTGCTAAGGTTTTTGGCTTTATTCTAAATTTTCCGGAATAGTGTATGGTATAATCCTCGTAGGTAATCGTATTTAGTTCATTCTCATTGTTAGATGAAAGATAATCTGTAAAAATATCAATATTATTAATTTTTTCCACCTTATACTCTTCAGTGGTAACTTGGTTTTCCCCTCTTTTTTTTAGGTCCCCAATGTTTAGAACAATATTCATGTTTTGATCGTTCCCTTGCACTATAGTGTCCCTTGCAATATCAAAAGTGATGGAACTTTCTTGAAAATTTCGTATCCCGTTATTTCTGAAGATGGCAGTAAGTCGTTCTCTTTCTTCATTAAAAACATCGCGATCAAACTGTTGCCCACTTTTAACCAACGATTGTCCCGCGTTGATAAAGTACAAAGAGTCTATTGCTTTGGATGATATTTCGTTGGATACAGAGTCGATTAAAAAGGGTTTTCCAAGCCTAATCTGATAACCTACTGAGGCCCGCTGCTTTCGGCCAGTGGAATCTATGCTATAATGCGTGGTATTGTTAAAGTAGCCTCTATCGTAATAATAGGAGCTAATACGCTGCAAGCTTCTTCGGGTTTTGGAAGTATCTAGCACTGCGGGCCGCTCTCCTATGTCTTTGAGCCAGTTACTCATTCCTGAAACAAAAAAGGATTCTCCCAAACGTTTTACCTGTTTTTCGGAAAGTAGCTTTGTCAATCGTTCTTTTCTGTTGGGTTTTCTGTAAAGCCAGGTTTGGAAAAGAGAATCTGGGTTTTCTTTCGCCAGATTGTATAGGTTAAGGCGTAAAGGGTAACCCAAAAGGGCCGCGTTTGGTCTTTGGTAAATTAGACGTTCAATGGTCTCGTCATTAATTTTGAGCGAATCAACCAGTAAAGTGTTATTTGCCACCAAATATTCATCATCATCAATTTTTTTAAGGGAATTACATGACAGCACAACCATTGCCCAAAGAGATAATAAGCTTATTTTAGCTATGTTGTTTTTGAAGCATAGTGCCGAGTTCATATAAATCAAAAATACATTATTTGAATGGTTGTGAAAAGTGAATTGAAACTTATAAAAAGCCTACAGCAAAAAAAGTACCGAAATGAACATGGTCTATTTGTTATAGAAGGAAAAAAGGGATTGGAGGAGCTTCTTGCCTCCACTATTGTTCCCTATAAGGTATACCTTACCAACACTTTAAATTTGAATGTGAAGTGTGATTGTCTTCAGCTAGTTTCAACCAAAGAATTGCAGCAGATGAGTGCACTTAAAAACCCAAACGGTGTATTGGGCGTATTCCATATACCTGCTCCAGAACCAATTGGTTTTAATGATTGGGTCTTAGTTTTGGACGGTATTCAGGATCCGGGTAATTTAGGCACAATCATTCGATTGTGCGACTGGTTCGGAATTGCCAGTTTGGTCTGCTCCCAAGACACGGTAGATTGTTATAACTCTAAAGTATTACAGGCTACTATGGGTTCTATTGCAAGAATAAATATTACGTATACGGATGTTTTACTTTTTTTACAGCGCAATACCCTTCCGGTTTATGGTTCATTTATGAATGGTACATCGGTGTATGAAAGTGAATTGGCAAAAAAAGGAATTTTAGTCATGGGTAATGAAGGTCATGGCATTTCTGAGGCAGTAAAACAGTTTTGCAACCATAGTATTTCCGTGCCGCAATATGGAAAAGCAACTACTGAAAGCTTAAATGTAGGGACGGCATCGGCTATTTTGTTAAATGAAATTAGACGCAGGGAATAAGTTCTTATTCAAAAGTGAAGTTTACAAAAATACCTCTGGTACGCATTGCATCAATATTCCCTGTCCACGGGCTGTTTGGGTCATTATCCCTAACTAGTTCGTCCGTCAATGCAAAAACACCACGGATAGAAGGGCTGAACTTAAAATATTCCAAGTAAAAGTCAATGCCAAAACCAAGTTCGTAGTTGTAGACCCATTTTGTCATTCTAAAAGTCCCTGCTGAATTATCATCAAGGCTAGTTTCATTGCTGCCTAAGTTTAAAGACATAGAGCCACCACCGATAATGAACGGTTTCCAATTGCCGATTCTTCGGGTGCTAGCTTTTAGTAATAATGGAAAGTTAATATATGTTGATTTTATTTCCCTAATTGCATCTCGTTCTTCTTCAAAACCTGGAAAGCCAATGGTTCTAGCCGTGTAGTGTAATCCTGGTTCTATTCGAAGATCCAGAAATTCATTCAACCGCATTTCGCCAATGAGTCCAACATTAAACCCTAGCGTTTTGGTAGTAAGTATATCCCTGTCGTTATCTATATAATCGAACTTAAAGTCGTATTGGTTAAAACCAAGGAAGTAGCCGTAGTTTAAAAACTTCTTATCCTCATTCTCCTTGTTAAGAACAGGTCTTTCATTAAATTGGGCACTGGTCCATTGCGTGGTAAATAGCAAAATAGTACCTATCAAAATCCATTTCTTCATCTAAACCTATATTACAAGAACCTGCATGAAGTATGGCTAAATTACCGCGTAAGAATAGCTGAATGTATTACGCTTTTTTAGCAACATAAATCGATGCCACCCCAAATGTTTGGGGGATATTGGTTACCTCTATAAACCCAATTTTGCGTAAAATATTGTTGAAGGTTTCGCCATGTGGAAAAACGGCTGCGGATTCGCTTAAATAACCATATGCAGAATTATCCTTTGAGAAAATCTTCCCTATCACAGGTAGTACGTATTTGGTGTACAAATGATAGCCTTGTTTAAAGGGCGTTTTTACAGGTACGGAGGTTTCAAGAATAACCAAGGCTCCTTGTGGTTTCAATACACGTAGAATTTCGGAAAGTCCAGTTTCTAAAGTTTCAAAGTTCCGAACACCAAAAGATACGGTGACAGCATCGAAAGAGTTGTCCTTAAAAGATAGTTTTTCGCTATCGCCTACAACCATTTCTATTGTGCTATCTAGGTTTTTATGTTTGATTTTATCTTTTCCTACTGCCAACATACCCGGAGATATATCGAGACCAACGATTTTTTGCGCACCTGTTTTTACCAAAGCAATGGCCAAATCTCCAGTTCCTGTGGCGATATCCAAGATGGTCTGTGGGGATTCTTTTTTAAGTAAAGCGACGACTCTCTTTCTCCATTTAATATCTATTCCAAAGGAAATAATACGGTTTAAGCCATCATAATCTTTCGAAATCGTATCGAACATTTTGGTAACCTGTTCTTTCTTGCCAAGATCAGAATCTTTATAGGGAGTAACCTTTTCGGGCATAACACTATTTTTTTTTGCAAAGATACGATATAGCAAAGTAGACTTCCAGAAATGTTGATTTTTTACGATGAAACCAAACGGATGGTTAAAAAGGCTAAAAAAAATGCTACCCTAATAAAATTATGTAATTTTGCATTGTATTACATGCCTAATTCTTTTAATGCTTTTTTATGAAGGTATAATTGACCATCGTTAAAAGGGGTTATATACACTACGAATAGGTAACCTAAGAAATTAAATGAAAATTATTATTGCAGGTGCAGGTGAGGTAGGGTTTCATTTGGCTAAGCTACTTTCCTACGAGTCGCAAAACATCACATTGATAGATACACATAAAGAGAGCCTTACTTATGCGGATAGTCACTTGGATATTCGAGTCTTAAAAGGTGATGCTACTTCCATTTCCGTACTTAGGGATGCTCAGGTAGAGGAATCCGACTTGGTAATTGGTGTGACTTCCTCCGAAACTACTAATATTACTCTTTGTATGCTAGCCAAGCAATTGGGATGTAAGCAGACCATAGCTAGGATTTCTAATACCGAGTTTGTAGACAACAAAGAGCTGTTAAAGTTCTCGGAACTGGGTATAGACGAACTTATTTCTCCAGAGGAGTTGGCTGCAAAGGAGATTCAGTTATTATTAAATAAATCTGCCTTTAACGATACGTTTGAGTTTGATGACGGTAAATTGATTATGGTAGGCGTGTCCTTGCCCAAAACGGCCCCTTTTGTGGGTAAGATGGTAAAGGAGGCTGCGAACATTTTTCCTGAACTTCACTTTATGCCTATAGCGCTACAACGTATGGGGACCCATTATACTATTATTCCTAGGGGTGATACCGTTTTTAAGGAAGGGGATCAAGTTTACTTTATTACCGTAAAAGAAGGTGTGGATGAACTCTACAAACTTACTGGAAAGAAGAAAGAGGCTATAAAAAATGTAATGATTTTGGGTGGTAGTAAGGTGGGCTATAAAACTGCTAGAGATTTGTGCAACAATAAGTTTAACGTTAAACTTATTGAAAAGAACAAGGAAAAAGCATTTGACTTAGCAGATGACTTGCCAAACGCTTTGGTAATTAACGGGGACGGAAGGAATGTAGAGCTTTTAGACGAGGAAAGTCTGGAATCTATGGATGCTTTTATAGCCGTTACCGGTAATTCCGAAACGAATATCATGTCCTGTTTGGTTGCCAAGTCTAAACATATAAAAAAGACCATTGCCTTGGTAGAGAATATGGATTATTTTCATTTGTCCCACTCTATAGGTATTGATACCTTAATCAATAAAAAGTTATTGGCGGCCAATAATATTTTTAGACATATTAGAAGAGGCGAAGTAGTTGCCATGATGCGATTGAATAATTTGAATGCAGAAATCTTGGAGTTTATTGTAAAAAGAGACTCTCGTGTTACAGGAGCTGTTATTCGAGATCTTAATTTTCCTAAAGCAGCAACAATTGGAGGTGTAGTACGAGATGGAGAAGGAATCATTGCCTTAGGTGGATTTGAAATTAGGGCTGGGGATAGGGTAGTGGTTTGTTGTCTTCCGGAAGAAATACCAAAAATAGAACGAATGTTCCTTTAACATGCGCCTAAACTCAAGGATTATATTTCATATCATGGGACTCTTGCTCCTATGCAATGGTGGTTTTATGCTCATAGCAGCAGTCATTAGTGCCATTTATAAAGATGGAGCTGCCCTAAGTATTTCCTTGGCCTCCATTTCTACTATGTTTGCTGGGGTTTTTGCCATGTACTACACGCGCGGTCACCGCAAAGAGGTTAAGAAAAAGGAGGGGTATATTATCGTGACCTTTGGTTGGATAGTGATGTCTATTTCAGGAATGCTACCCTATATATTTTCAGGAGCTATTCCTGATGTTACTAATGCTTTCTTTGAAACTATTTCCGGATACACTACAACCGGAGCTTCAATTATAGACGATATAGAGGCTATGCCAGAGGGCATCCTATTTTGGAGGAGCCTTACACATTGGATTGGCGGTATGGGAATCATTGTTCTGGCTATCGCAATTTTACCATTGTTAGGTATTGGCGGTATGCAGTTGTTTGCTGCTGAGGCGCCAGGGCCAAGTGCAGATAAATTACATCCAAGGATAACAGATACCGCTAAACGTTTATGGCTAATTTATGTAGGGTATACCGTAGCCGAGACTATTTTATTGAAATTAGCAGGAATGTCTTTTTTCGATGCTATAAACCACGCACTGGCTACACTGTCTACAGGAGGATTCTCTACCAAGAACGCTAGCGTTGCCCATTGGAACGATCAACCGTTGATACAGTATATTATTATTGTCTTTATGTTTTTGGCAGGAACTAATTTTGTCTTGAGCTATTTTGCTTTTAAGGGGAAGGTGCAAAAAGTGATTAAGGATGAGGAGTTTAAGTTTTATTTACTGTTTACAGTATTGGCAACCGTTATTACTGGTTTAGTTATTTATTTTAGGGCAAATATTAGTGAGATGACTCCTGGCTATCCCATGGTTTTAGGGCAGGCAGAAAGCTCATTTAGGCACGCTTTGTTTCAGGTAATTGCCGTTATAACCACAACCGGTTTTGTAAGTGCGGATTTTACCCAATGGACACCATTTTTAACGATATTCTTTTTTGGACTATTCTTTGTGGGAGGTTCTGCTGGATCTACCTCTGGAGGAATAAAAGTGATGCGACATTTGTTGATTATCAAAAATGGACTATTGGAGTTTAAGCGCACGTTACACACCAATGCGGTGATACCTGTACGTTACAACAACAAAACCGTAAAGGAGAATATCGTTTATAATATTATTGGATTTTTTGTGCTGTATATGCTCCTTTTTATAATAGGTGCCATGGTGTTAGGTTTTTTAGGACTCGATTTTGAGTCTGCTATTGGCGGTGCTGCGTCCTCTCTAGGTAACGTAGGTCCCGCTTTGGGCAGTTTAAACCCAGTAAGTAATTTTAATAGCTTGCCAGATTTAGCTAAATGGTGGTGTGGTTTCTTAATGCTAGCAGGAAGGTTGGAGCTTTTTACCGTACTTATTCTGCTGACGCCATACTTTTGGAAACGTACTTAAGCATCGTATTCTTCACTTTGCTATAATTAATAGCGTTGAGGCGATTTTGAAATTTAAGGGTATTCGTTAACACCACAAAAGCTGTTACTTCAATTGTGCTCGAGCAATCATATAATAATGAGAGGGAGGGTTCTTTAAGCTAGGAGTGATTTAACTAAACTTATGAGTTGGCATACATTACGTATAGTACAACATGTGAATATTTCACTAAAAAAACCTCAGATGAATATACACAAGAGGTTTTTATTATTTAAGTTGGATATTCTAAAGCTTATAGTGCCGCTTTTATTCTCGAAACTGCTTCTGTAATCTCTTTTTCTGAAGCTGCATAGGATATTCGTATACAATTACCGTTTCCAAATGCATCACCGGTTACAGTAGCTACATTTGCGTTTTCTAATAAATACATGGCAAAATCGGATGCATTATCGATTTTGGTTCCGTTCAAGGTTTTTCCAAAATAGGCCGTAACATCTGGAAAAACATAAAATGCGCCTTCTGGCTCATTACAAGTAAACCCATCAATATTATTCAAAAGTTCGAGTATCAATTTTCTACGAACTTTAAACTCATCTACCATATAATGAATACGTGTAGGTGATTCGGTCAAAGCCGTAATCACTGCCCGTTGTGCAATACAATTTGCTCCGCTGGTAACCTGTCCTTGTAGTTTGTTACATGCTCTTGCTATATACGCCGGAGCGCCAATGTAACCGATACGCCATCCCGTCATGGCAAATGCCTTTGCTACGCCGTTTACGGTAACAGTGCGGTCGTACATATCTGGAAACTCTGCCATAGATGCATGTGCAGTAACCCCATAATTAATATGCTCGTAAATTTCATCGCTTACGACAATAATTTGTGGATGTTTCTGTAATACATCTGCTAAGCCACGTAATTCTTCTTTGCTGTAGATAGACCCACTTGGGTTACAAGGGGAACTGTACCAAAGCATTTTGGTTTTAGGGGTAATGGCCGCCTCCAATTGTTTGGGCGTCATTTTAAAATTATTTTCCAAAGTAGTAGAAACTTCTACAGGTACGCCATCGGCCAGTTCTACGATATCGGCATAACTTACCCAATACGGACAAGGTAAAATAACCTCATCGCCTTTGTTCAGGATTACTTGTGCTACATTGTAAAGTGATTGTTTGGCACCGGTAGAAACCACAATTTGTGGCAGTTCGTACGAAAGCCCGTTGTCGCGCTTAAATTTGGTGATAATGGCATTTTTCAGCTCAACATAACCGTCTACTGGAGTATATGCATTGTAATCATCCTTTACGGCTTGGATTGCCGCTTCCTTTATATAATCTGGGGTATTAAAATCAGGTTCACCAAGGCTTAAACCAATGATATCTTTCCCTGCTGCTCTTAATTCACGGGCTTTTGCTGCCATTTCTAAGGTTGCAGAAGGTGTAACTCTATTAATCCTATCTGATAGTTGATTGCTCATAAGAATGTCCTTTTATTTTGATTCCCATGCCTGTCACTAACTTGTAACAGTACGCACGTGAATCTAATTCCATGAATACTTTCATGCAAAACAAAATTAAAACATTTGGGATTCTTTGTTGCTTTAAAAAGCAATTGATTATTAACTATTTGAGCGTAGTTTGTGAATAGTGTATAAATGAATAGCTCAATAACCGCTTGCTCTATGTTTTTAAAATACATACAGACAGCGCTTATTGAGCTATTAAAAGTTGTTTTTAGGCAGTACTACGCTTGTAAAGCGGGTTGTTTTCCTAATTCCTTTAAATGTGAAAAGTGTGAAATAATTGCTTTTCTAGTCGTTTTATATTCGTTATAGGGTAAGTTGAATTCTTTGGCTGTTTCCTTTACGATTTTTGATATTTTTGTATAATGAACATGGCTGATATTTGGAAAAATATGATGCTCCACCTGATGGTTAAGTCCGCCTGTAAACCAATTCACAACTTTGTTTTTTGTGCCAAAATTTACTGTGGTAAATAATTGATGAATGGCCCATGTGTTTTTCATTGTACCGCTTTCGTCCGGCAATGGAGTATCCGCTTCATCAACAATGTGCGCTAATTGGAATACGACACTCAAAATTACTCCGGCAACGTAGTGCATAATAAAGAAGCCTAACAATATTTTATACCAAGCAATTTCCAATACTAGCATTGGTAATACTATCCAAATAGTTACGTAAATGATTTTTGCGATAAGTAAGGTACTCCAATTGGTTAGCGGACTAGGTAATTTCCCGTAGGATAACCTACGCTTCGTATACCGATACATCTGTTGGAAATCTGTAGTAATCGCCCAATTGAAGGTTAATAATCCGTACAGAAGGACTGAATACCAATGTTGAAATTTATGGTGTTTTTTCCACTCGGTATGTTTGGAGAATCTTAGAATCCTGCCGGCTTCCATGTCCTCATCGTGCTCGTGAATATTTGTGTAGGTGTGATGCAGAACATTGTGCTGTACTTGCCAATTGTAAACATTTCCTGCTAGGATATATATACTGCCCCCCATGAATTTATTTACCCATTTTTTATTGGAATAAGCGCCATGATTACCATCATGCATTACGTTCATGCCAACTCCAGCCATACCTACACCCATCACTATTGTAAGTAATAAATTTGCCCAATTGGGAAGACCTAAAGTTAAGATTAGAAAGTACGGTGCCAAAAACAAGGAGAACATAACAATCGTTTTTAGATGAAGTTTCCAGTTACCGGTCTTTTTAATTTGATTTTTTTTAAAGTAATCGTTCACCCTTCCATTTAAGGTTTTAAAAAATTGTGCGGGGTCTTTTCTCGGAAATCGAATGGTCTTTTTTTCCATATATATTAAGCTTTTTCTATAAATATAACGTAAATGACTTCCGAATAGTTTGATACCTTGATAAAAAACGGAATCTTTGCGTAAGTAACGATATTTAATTATTTATTTTACAAAGATACGAATGACTCCGGAAAGATTATTTGAATATTTTCCCAATTTATCCCAAGAACAAAGAACTCAATTCCTTTTGTTGGAAGAATTATACAAGGATTGGAATCAAAAAATAAATGTGGTTTCCAGAAAGGATATCGATGAACTCTATCTGAGGCACGTTTTACATTCGCTGGGCATCGCTAAAATTCAGGAGTTCAAGGATGGGGCAGAGGTATTAGATGTGGGTACAGGTGGCGGATTTCCAGGAGTTCCACTAGCTATTTTGTTTCCAAACGTACATTTTACGCTGGTAGATTCTATTGGTAAAAAAATAAAGGTAGTCGATGAAGTGGTACAAGGGCTGGGACTAACAAATATAACTACCATCAATGCAAGGGTAGAGGAGGTTTCTAAGCAGTTTGATTTTATCGTTAGCCGTGCGGTTGCGGCGATGCCCACCTTTGTACATTGGGTAAAAGGTAAAATCAAAAAAGAATCCGCTCATAATCGCAGAAACGGTATACTTTACCTAAAAGGTGGGAATTTAGAGGAAGAGCTAATGGGTTACAGAACCGCTGAAATTTTTGAGTTGTCTGATTATTTTAATGAAGAATTCTATGATACCAAACGGGTAGTTTATCTTCCTATGAAATTTAAAGGATAGGTGAGCTAATGGCTTGTTTTTGAATTCTTAGTTGATTTGACAAAGAAAATTATTTGACTTAAAGATGACTTCTGAATTCGTTATTTCGTTCCTTGGAATATCGCTATTTAAAACACCCCACCACCTCAATTTTCAACCAATCCAAATTCGCGATTGTATTATTTGCGTCGCACGCTGCGATAGTAGATATAACCAATTCATCACTAGTACATCATACTGAGCTCAGTAAGCTAAAATAAAAAATACCGTTTTTTATCTTTGTCACTTTAATTTTTACAAACGTTATTATCGAATAGGTTGCTTTGTTTATGGTTTTCTTGGTATCAATTTTTTACATAAAAAAAGGTGCATAAAGCACCTTTTTAATATTTGTTAATCGTCGCTTATTTGCTCCATGGCGGCACAACACCGTTAGACCTAGCGTAAGCTATTAGCTGTCCTTTATGCTCGCCATTATGTTCCATCATTGCTAAAAGTCCTCCTAGTTTGTTCATTTTGGCAAAACCAAAGTCTACTTCTTCGTTTAGCTCCGTGCTCTCTACTTTCATAATGGTTTCCAGAACAAAGGCATTGCTTTTTTTAAGCGTAGCAATAATGTTTTCTTTTCCTGTAGTTTTTCCTAAACCCATCATATCAACATCCGCAGGAGGTGCAAAACCCATTTTAGAGGCTAAAAAGTAATTTGCGCCTGCTACATGCAAGAGCGCTTCGCCAACGGAGCTTACGCCCTCGCTAGGTCTCCAGTCATATTGTTCTTCGGAAAAAGCTTCCGCTAGTTGAATGACTTGCGCTTGATTACCTGTTAGGACGGCTTGTATAGTGGATTGTGCAAGATTGTCTTGGCCGTAACTTATAGTCATCGCCAATAACATAAATGCCAGTATTGTTTTTTTCATTTTGTATGGTTATTAATGTGAAAAAGTTCCGTTGGATTATCCAACGGAACTTTTAAATGTAGGTAAAAAAATCAACCTAATAGTCTATTGTAATTAATTTATTACCAGTTAGTTAACCTAAAAACGGATACCTGTAGTCTTCTGGTGTAACAAAAGTTTCTTTGATAAGTCTTGGAGATACCCAACGCAGTAGGTTTTGAGCAGAACCAGCTTTATCGTTTGTTCCGGAAGCCCTTGCTCCCCCAAAAGGTTGTTGGCCAACAACCGCTCCTGTTGGTTTGTCATTTATGTAGAAGTTACCAGCACAGTTTTGAAGTGCTTTAGTTGCTTCGTCTATGGCATATCTGTCCTTTGACAAGACGGCTCCTGTTAAGGCGTACTCCGATGTTGCATCTACCAATTTAAGTGTTTTACTCCAATCTTTATCTTCGTAAACGTATATGGTAACCACAGGACCAAAAAGTTCTGTTTCCATGGTAGTATACTTAGGATCGGTGGTTAAGATAACGGTAGGTTCAATAAAATATCCTTTGGATTTATCATAATTTCCTCCGGCGATTACCTCGGCGTTACTATCCTTTTTGGCTTGATCAATATAGCTTGCCAATTTATCAAAAGACCCCTCATGAATCACTGCAGTAACAAAATTGGTCATATCTTCTGGTGAGCCGGGTGTATTGAACGAAGCAACATCTTTTTTAACCAATTCCAGAATTTCATCGGATGTAGATTTAGGTAAATATACACGGGATGCAGCAGAACATTTTTGCCCTTGGAACTCAAATGCTCCGCGAACGATGGCAGTTGCAACTTGCGCAGGTTTAGCCGATGGATGTGCTACAATAAAATCCTTGCCACCTGTTTCCCCTACAATTTTTGGGTAGGTCTTATAATTGTGTATGTTGTTTCCTATTTGCTTCCAAAGCTCCTTGAATACATGCGTAGAGCCTGTAAAGTGGATTCCTGCAAAATCAGGACTGGCAAGTACGGTCTCGGTAATCATTACGGGGTCTCCGTAAACTACGTTAATTACGCCATCAGGAAGGCCTGCTTCTTTAAACACATCTACAATTACTTTAGCGGAAAATATTTGGCTGTCGCTCGGCTTCCAAACAACAACATTTCCCATCATAGCGGCGCTCGCAGGAAGGTTTCCTGCAATAGCAGTAAAATTGAATGGTGTAATAGCATACACAAAACCTTCTAAAGGTCTATACTCTACACGGTTCCAGATGCCTTCTGCAGAATCTGGTTGTTCAGAATAGATTTGTGTCATGTATTCTACGTTAAAGCGTAGAAAATCTATAAACTCGCAAGCGGCATCTATCTCTGCTTGATGTATGGTCTTGGACTGCGCCATCATAGTTGCAGCATTGATTTTGGCACGGTAAGGCCCAGCAAGTAACTCTGCAGCTTTCATGAAGATGGCTGCGCGCTGTTCCCAAGTAAGGTTTGCCCAGGCGTCTCTAGAGTCTAAACAATTTGCTATAGCTTGACTGACATGTTTTTTATCGGCCACATGATAGGTCCCCACAATGTGTTTGTGGTCATGTGGTGGAGCCATTGGCTTCGTGTTTCCGGTACGTACTTCTTCTGCACCTATGTACATGGGTACATCAACGGTGCTATTGTAATATGCCTTATATTGTTTTAAAACATCTTCGCGCTCGGGACTTCCTGGCACAAAGCTTTTTATTGGTTCGTTAAATGCAGTTGGAACTTGGAAAAAACCTTTACCCATTGTTATAATTTTAGAAATTAAAGTGATAACAAAGGTAAGCTTAGTAAGTGAGAATTAAAAGGGAAAAGGGGCGGAGCGTCCGCTGCGGAAAATCTAAATATTTAGAAAATAAGGCTTAGAAGCTAAGATGGTATAATTCGATATAAAGACAAGGTGATTGGTTGGCAAGTTGTTCTTAATGGTTTGGTTCAGAAAAGTATACTTCTCTTGTTTAAAAGGAGATTTTTTGTAAGATATATAATTGAATTGTAGAAGGATTTTAATTCAGAGCAAATGGTGCGCTAAATTTAAATGTAGGAATGAGTACTCTAAATTTTTCGTTAGAATTAAAATTAAACATATTGTAGTGTCCTCTCATTGCGCCGATAGGAGAGGTAAGTAAACATCCAGAATTGTACGTGTGTGATTCCCCAGGATTAATAACCGGTTTTTTTCCAATAACACCTTCGCCATCTAAGGTTTCCATATCGTTTAGAGAATCGTATATTCTCCAATGACGCGAAGTTAATTGCACAGCATCCTTACTTTGGTTTTCAATGGTAATGGTATAACCAAATGCATAGTGCATCTTGTAATTTTTGAAGAAGGTGCCTTCAAAATTAGTGTTTACCGATATTTTTATTCCTTTAGTTACTTGTGTTGTCATAAGCCTCTTTAAAACGTAAAAATACTACCAGCCAAAAGTAAAACGACTTCTGTTGCTGGCTAAAATAACGAAAACCATGTTAAGAATTTCATATTTAACAATAGTTTTAAATCTACCTTGACCATAAAAACTTTGCATTGCGATATTAAAAGATAGATAGTGAAACCAAAAGTAAAAACCTGTTACTTTCCGTGCTAAAAATATTATTAATTAAATAGCTAATAACGAGCAAGATAAATAACAGGGACTGATTTTGAAAGCTAAAGATCAAATGATCGGTATACGTATGCTTTTTCCTGATATATATCAAACAAATAAATAGAACGAAGACCGGCAGGAAGTAAAATGTAGTAAAAGGACGTTTGGATATATCTGCATTGTTAAAAGATCCTGATTCTTTTTTTAATCTTAACAGGCCATTTGCTGTGGTAAAAGAAGCTTTGTTGCTTATGATATTTTGTTGTTTTGGGTAGTCTAATTTGTAATGGTTCTTGAGTTAGCAGAACCTACACCTATAATACTATCATAGATATCACCGAAATCTCTATAATAGACCAAAATCAAATAGTTATTCTCCGTAAAATGAAAATTACCACCAACATCATTGAGTCTGATGTTGTTATTTTCCCCTTTTACGGCATACTTGTAGTTGTAGAATCCTTGCTTTAATTTTATGGTTGCCTCCATCATGCCATTGTCCTCATTGTAGGTCATTTTATTTTCATCGGTGAGAGCATAGTTGTTATATTTTCCAAAAATATGAACATCGTCCAAGGCTAAAATATCAGTATAGGGTAGGCTAAAGTGCACTTGTGTGTATTCCGCTTCCCTAGAATCGTTTTCTCCTTGTAGTGTGCGTACTACGAAATCCCCGTTCACGTCAGGGAAGTAAGTGTAAGGTTCATCGTTTCTGAAACCGTCTGAAAACAGATAGTGATTGTACAAATCGATAAGGTCTATTCTTCCTATTTGAGAACTTGGTGCTCTTAGATCGCTTGTGTCAAAAAGTAAATATTCGTTACCTCCAAAGAAGGAAGTTTCAAGGTCGTATTTATATACCAGTTCATTGCCTAAGGTAAATTGGGGAGGGATATTGTACAGCGCTGTTGGCCAATAGTAATTCTGTAAAATCGCTATTTTGACTTCTTTTTTTGGGTTCACCAATCTAAAATTCCCTGAATTAATGGAGAGTTGAACCACTTGCTTCTCGTTTAAAAATTCAAAATCTCGGGCCCGTTTAACCGTGCCTCCAACGGTAACTAAGTTTTTATAGACGATAAACCGTCTTGAAAATTGTAATTCATAGCTGTTATTATAAATTTCTAAAACGTAGTTTCCGGTAACCTTTAGGCTTACATTTTCGTTCGGAATCGTAAGTTGATAGTTGGAATAGGTTTCCAAGGTGTTATAGCTATTTGTGTAATTTATAATTCGCTGGTTGTCAACACCATTAAGGAATTGGGATTTTAGAAGATCGGAGGGTGTCCAATCATAATCGCAATGTAAGATTTTGTAATAATAATCTTGTTCATTCGCCATTAAATCATCGAACTCCAAATAAATAGGTTCGCCAATCTTAATTATTGGAAATTGATCCTCAGTTGGCCCCTTAAAAGTAATCGATTTGATGTTTGATGGAGCATTTATCTCAACTTGCACTTGACAAAACGCTGATTGGATAAAAAGTAAAAAAACAATATGTTTAAGCAATACCCGCATTTGTAAGCAAATTTTATTTCAAAGGTAAACAAAAAGGATGCCGAATAAATTAACATCGATATAAAGCCTAAATTATGGGTTAATAATTATGAAATTTTTTCATTTAGTAGTAAATTCGCTTCAAATTTTGTTAACCTAAGGTCCATTACATATGTCCAAAGACATTCAAATTAAAAAAGGGTTGAATATTAACCTAGTGGGTGCTGCTGAGCTGGAAACCGCTAAAGCGGTTTTAAGTAATGTCTACACTTTAAATCTAAACGATTTTCACGGAGTTACGCCAAAGATGTTTTTGAAGCAAGGAGCTGAGGTTAAAGCTGGCGAGCCTTTGTTTTATAACAAAAGCATAGAAGATATGCTTTTTGTGTCTCCAGTTAGTGGTGAGTTGGTTGAGATTGAGCGTGGTGCAAGAAGACGCATATTGTCGGTTAAGATTTTGGCTGATAAGGAGCAGAGTTTTGAGGTAAGCCCTACTATTGATATTGAGAGTGCTACAAAACAGGATATTAAAAGGGTATGGCTAAAAGGTGGTTGTTGGCCATTTATAAAGCAACGTCCCTATGATATTATTGCTGATCCAGATACGACTCCAAAATCTATTTTCATTTCTGCTTATGTAACATCGCCTTTGGCAGCAGATCTTAACTATGTTTTGAAAGGCAAGGAGGCGGAGTTGCAAGCCGCTGTTACCGCATTATCAAAGTTGACTCCAGGAAAAGTACATGTGTCCGTTGGTAAATCTGAAGATTCGCCTTTGGCTTCTTTAAAAGGAGTTGAGTTGCACAAGATTTCTGGACCACACCCAGCTGGTTTGGTAGGAACACAAATCAATAAGTTAGATCCTATCAACAAAGGAGAGTTGGTTTGGACGGTTTCGCCGCAAGATTTGGTTATCATGGGTGAATTTTTGTTGACAGGGAAATTTAATGCCGAAAGAACTGTAGCTTTGGTAGGTTCTTGTGTTAAGGCTCCTAAATATTACACCACAAAAATAGGTGCAGAAATTGCAACCTTTCTTTATGCAAGTGGCGTAACAGAAGAAAATATACGTGTTATCAATGGTGATGTTCTTACGGGATCCAAAAGTAAACCAGACGGCAGCCTTGGCTTTTATAACAACACAGTAAGTGTTATTCCAGAGGGAGATGATTACGAGTTTTTTGGTTGGAACAAGCCAATCTTTAATAAAATATCGAATACCAGAGCACTTACTTTTTCATGGATGCAACCAAAGAAAAAGTATGACCTTACTACGAATACGAATGGTGAGCATAGGGCGTTTGTAGTGACAGGACAATATGAGGAGGTTTTTCCAATGGATATTTATCCAATGCAGTTGTTGAAAGCTTGTATGGTTAAGGATTTGGATGAGATGGAGCAATTGGGCTTATATGAAGTTGCGCCTGAAGATTTTTCCTTGACGGAATTTATTTGCATTTCTAAACAGCCGCATCAACAGATTATAAGGGAAGGTTTGGATTATTTACAACAAGAAATAGGATAAGACATGAGCATAAAAAGCACATTGCACGAGTATAAAATGAAGTATAAGGGGCAAAAGATGGCACCCGCCTTCAATGCCTTTCATACGTTTTTGTTTGCTCCGAACGAGACAACCCATTCGGGGTCTCATGTTCGAGGGGCAGATGATCTAAAAAGAACTATGAATACGGTAATCATGGCATTGATTCCTATTCTGGTTTTTTCAATGTTCAATGCGGGATATCAGTATTACTCGGCATTAAATGGCTTTCCGGAGAATTTTTCTGTTTTGGAGCACTTTATTACTTGGGATAATTTCTGGATAGGTATAATTAAGGTTTTACCGCTTGTAGTGGTATCTTATGGTATTGGACTTCTTGTAGAGTTTATTTTTGCGGTTATTAAAGGTCATGAAGTAGAGGAAGGGTATTTGGTTACTGGAATGTTGGTGCCATTAATCGTGCCCGTAGATACGCCGCTATGGATGTTGGCAGTCGCAGTTGTTTTTGGTGTTGTTATCGGGAAGGAAGTATTTGGTGGTACGGGAATGAATATTCTTAATCCAGCCCTTACGATTAGAGCGTTTTTATTCTTTGCATATCCTACTTGGATGAGTGGAGACAAGGTTTGGGTGCACGAAGCGCGAGAGCGTTCAGAGCAGATTTTGGCAGGAGCGGATAATGTAGATGCTATTTCTGGTGAAACAATACTAGGGTATTTGGCTCAGAATAATGAAGCGGCCATGAGTGCAAAATACAGTATATCAGATATGTTCTTCGGTTTTATTCCGGGATCTGTTGGTGAGACGTCTGCCTTCTTATGTTTATTAGGTGGTTTGTTCTTGATTTTTAGCAAAATAGCAAGTTGGAGAATTATGGTGAGTGCCGTAATAGGTTCCTTGGTTATGGGATTGATTTTCAATCAAGTTGTAGAATTGGGATGGATTGGCGAAACGAATAAGTTTTACGGACTTATGAGTTTCGATTTCTGGAAACATCTTATTGTAGGTGGTCTGGCGTTTGGTATCGTCTATATGGCTACAGATCCGGTAACTGGTTCTCAGACGAACAAGGGAAAGTGGATTTATGGATTCTTCATTGGATTTATTTCTATAATGATTCGCGTCTTTAATCCGGCCTATCCAGAAGGTGTTTTCCTAGCTATATTATTGATGAATGTATTTGCTCCTACGATTGATCACTACGTGATTCAAGGTAATGTGAAACGAAGAATGAAGAGACTTAAAAATGCCGTTGTTCTTCCAAGGGATTCCGATAGTGCGGCAAAAGAACTTAAACCAGAAACCGTTTAGTTATGGCATTTGATACAGATAAAAACAGTTATACCGTTATTTTCGCAGGCCTTATGGTTGTGGTAGTTGGGTCTATTTTAGCGTTCTTGGCTTCTGCACTCAGACCCCAAATCCAAGAAAATGAACGTTTTGCAACCCAACAGAATATTCTTTATGCCATGGGTGTAAATGAAAATGGAGATGATACAGGAAGTGTAAATTTTATTCCTACCGATAGGGTAGGTGGTGAATTTGACACCTATATCAAGGAGCAGTTAGTTCTTGAAGACGGTAAAACAACGCCAAATAAAGAGGCGTATTTAATCGATCTTAAAAAACAACTTTCTGCTAAAAAGAAAGGGAAGCCTTATAAATTACCCTTATTTATTGGAGAGAAGGACGGCAAAACTTCTTATATCATACCTATGTATGGGAAAGGTTTGTGGGATGCCATCTGGGGTTATGTTGCTCTAGATGAAAGCATGACTGTTCAAGGAGTATACTTTGATCATAAGGGCGAAACCGCAGGCTTGGGCGCTAATATTAAAATGCGCTACTTTATGGATGATTTTGCAGGGGAAAGTATTTTGGATGGTACCAAGTATGCAGGTATCGCTGTGGCAAAAGGGAATAACGATCCATTGAACAAAACCAAGGATGACAATGAAGTAGATGCCATTGCCGGTGCTACAATTACAGGTAACGGTGTAGCTGTCATGATTAAAGAGAGCGTTAACCTATATAAAGATTATTTAGAAACCATTAGAGTTAATTAATTATGGCCTTACTTACAAAAAAAGACGCAAGTTTAATTTTAGACCCTTTAACGGATAACAACCCTATTACTATACAGGTATTGGGTATTTGTTCTGCTTTGGCTATTACTGCCGAATTGGAGGCTTCTATCGTGATGGCTATATCCGTAATTTTTGTTATGGGTGCAGGAAACGTGGTAATATCCCTTATGCGAGACATTATACCTTCCAAGATTAGAATCATCGTTCAACTGATTGTTGTGGCAACTTTGGTAATTATCGTAGATCAGGTTTTAAAAGCTTTTTCGTATGAACTTAGTAAGACCTTGGGTGCCTTCATTGGTTTGATTATTACCAACTGTATTATAATGGGACGTTTTGAAGCTTTTGCATTGGCAAACAAACCATGGAGATCCTTCTTGGATGGTATTGGTAATGCACTTGGATATGGCGTAATCCTTATCATAGTCGGTTTCTTCAGGGAACTATTTGGTTCTGGTACACTTTTAGGTTTTCCGGTATTTGGGGATCCTATTATGAAGACAGGTTTGTATGCAACAGGATATGAGAACAACGGTTTTATGATTCTTCCACCGGCTGCATTAATTGTAGTTGGTATCCTAATTTGGGTGCAACGTTCAAGAAACCCAGCATTAGTAGAAGAGAACTAAACACAATAGATACACAGAAATTATGTTAGAACATATAGAGTTATTTTTCAAATCAATTTTCATAGACAACATGGTATTCGCCGTGTTTCTAGGAATGTGTTCCTATTTGGCAGTGTCCAAAAAAGTCGCAACCGCAGTAGGTTTAGGAGCAGCTGTTATTTTTGTATTGGCGGTTACGGTACCTTTAAATTGGTTGTTGGATAAGTATTTGTTACAAGAAGGTGCTTTAGTTTGGTTAGGTCCAGAATATGCAGATTATAATCTAGGATTCTTGTCGTTTATATTGTTTATTGCCACCATTGCTACAATGGTACAGCTAGTAGAAATTATCGTAGAGAAGTTTTCACCATCACTATACAATGCCTTAGGTATATTTTTACCATTAATTGCAGTAAACTGTGCAATTTTAGGAGGGTCTTTGTTTATGCAAGCCAGAGAGATTGAAACGTTTGGTTTAGCATTGAATTATGGTGTCAGCTCAGGGATAGGTTGGTTCTTGGCTATTTTGGCTATCGCGGCGATTCGCGAAAAGATTCGCTATTCCAATGTTCCTGCGCCTTTAAGAGGTTTAGGTATTACATTTATCATTACGGGTTTAATGGGTATAGGATTCCAAAGTTTTGGTGGAATGTTAACAGGTAGCGGCGAAGAGGCTCCTGAGGAAGTAGAAAATACAACAGTACAACAGCTAAAGGAGACTGAAGTACTTTCTGAAGAGGCAGAAGAATTAAAAAAAGAAATAGACGAAAAGGAGATTTCGTATAACGATATAAATAAATAAAGGATGATTTTAGCTACTAGTACAGTTGGAACAATAATGATAACGGTTGTAGCCTTTTTAGTGCTACTCATGATTTTAGTGTCAATTCTGTTATTTACTAAACAGAAGTTATCACCTTCGGGACCTGTCACGCTAACCATAAATGGCGAAAAGAAAATAGAAGTTGCTTCTGGTAGTACCTTGCTTACAACACTGGGTGCCCAGAAGATTTTTTTACCATCTGCTTGTGGTGGTGGTGGAACTTGTATACAATGTGAATGTGACGTTTTATCTGGCGGTGGTGAAGCCTTACCTACGGAGACACCACATTTTTCTAAGCGTGAATTAAGTCATGGAGCGCGTTTAGCTTGTCAGGTCAAAGTAAAGCAGGATATGGAAATCACCATACCTGAGGAAGTCTTCGGAATTAAAAAATGGCCTGCGAAAGTAGTACGTAATTATAATGTAGCTTCTTTTATTAAGGAATTCGTAGTTGAGATTCCAGAGGATATGGGGTATAAAGCGGGAGGATACATCCAGATAGAGATTCCACAATGCGAGGTGAAGTTTGCCGATATGGATATTACCGCGCACCCAGAAGAACACGATACCCCAGATAAATTTCAGGCAGAATGGGATAAGTTCAATTTATGGCCGTTGGTGATGAAAAACCCTGAAATGGTTGAACGAGCATATTCTATGGCTTCTTTTCCTGCTGAAGGAAGGGAAATTATGTTGAACGTACGTATTGCTACACCACCATGGGATCGCTCCAAAAACGGTTGGATGGATGTAAATCCCGGTGTTGCTTCATCTTATATTTTTGGATTGAAGGAGGGAGATGATGTTACCATTTCCGGACCTTATGGTGAGTTCTTCATCAATGAGTCCGATTCAGAAATGTTGTATGTGGGTGGTGGTGCTGGAATGGCTCCAATGCGGTCGCATTTGTACCATTTATTCAAAACATTGAAAACAAACAGAAAAGTTAGCTATTGGTATGGGGGCCGTTCTAAAAGAGAATTATTTTACTTGGACCACTTTTATAAGTTAGAGGAGGAGTTCCCAAACTTTAAATTCTATTTGGCACTTTCTGAGCCAGCCGAAGAAGATAATTGGAAAGTAAAGGAGAATATAGACGCGGCTGGAGACGGTTTCGTTGGATTTATTCACAATTGTGTCATCGATAATTATTTGGACCTTCACGAGTCTCCAGAGGATATCGAATTGTACTTCTGTGGGCCACCTTTAATGAACAAGGCGGTTCAGAAAATGGGTGAAGATTATGGTATTCCAGACGAACATATCCGTTTTGATGACTTTGGAGGATAGAACTACAAAAGTATCACTACACAGTTTATTACTAGGTAGATTTTAAAAATAAAAGAAACCGATATGAACAATATCGGTTTTTTTATAGCTTGGTTTTATATCAAGGTATAAAAAGCGAACATTTAAGGATGCACATACTTACAGAACAAGAATTACATAATTTGGCTATGAATATCGTAGGCAAGCAACTGGAGGAGGCAGGATTTGAATTTTTAGCCGTAAACAGTGAACTTAGAAAGAATCCGCAGTTCGTTTGTACCAAGGATAAGAAGTTACGTTTTATAGTGGTGAAGAGTATTGGATATCCTGGAGATCCTAAGGATATGGAATTTTTTAGGGCCGACCTTAATAAAATGAGGGATCATGCTATAAAGTTTGAAGCACGCACATTTTATGCAGCTGTGGGATTGATAAACTCAAAGGACTATAACTTGCCTGTTTATCTTAATGAGGATTATATAGTTGACTACGATGGCTTACTAGAAATCGAATAATGAAAAAATATAGTTTAATTGTCCTTTATAGCATCCTGTTTTCTTGTAATTCGGAAAAAAAGGAGATAATCAAGAATGGGTCTACAGGAGGCGTGTTTGGGACCTCTTACAGTATTATCTATTTGGCAGATGAAACTTTGGATTACCAACAAGAAATCGATTCGGTATTTCAAGTGGTGAATACTTCCTTGTCAACTTATATACCAGACTCCGATATATCCAAAATCAATAGGGGAGATTCCACCGTGCAAGTAGACCATATGTTTCAGGATGTCTTTGAGCTTTCCAAAGAAATACATAGGGTAACGAATGGGTATTTTGACCCTACCGTAGGGGTTTTGGTAAATGCTTGGGGTTTTGGCCCAGAGCAGCAGATGTTCATGGACAGTATTAGCGTAGACAGTTTGTTACAATTCGTAGGTTTTGATAAGGTCCAAATTTCTCAGGAGCATAAAGTGCTAAAGGAGAATTCAAACATCTATTTTGATTTTAATGCAATCGCAAAGGGGTATGCCATTGATAGGGTGGCAGTGTTGTTAGATGAAAAGGGTATCCAGAATTATTTGATAGAAATTGGCGGAGAGGTCGTTGGAAAAGGAATAAATACGATTAAAAATAAGCCTTGGGCCGTAGGTATCGATAATCCTGAGAATGAATACAAACGGGAATCCAAAATTGCGATACGGTTAAATAATAGAGCGTTAGCGTCTTCTGGTAATTATAGAAAATTTAGGATAGACGAGGCTACAGGGCAAAAGTATGTACATACGATAGATCCGATAACCGGTTTTACCAAAAATTCGAACACCTTGGGCGTCACTATATTGGCAGATGATTGTGCCACTGCCGATGGTTACGCTACAGCATGCATGGCCATGGAGTTAGAAGCAGCAAAACAACTCGTGTTATCGGACGATAGTTTAGATGCTTATATCATCTACGCAGATGACAAAGGCGTCATACAAGAATTTTTGACCAAGGGGTTTAAGAACCTAGTCCTGGAATAGTTACTTTTTTACAAGTGGTATAATTTCTCCCTTTGCAAGTCTATACCTATCAATTTCTTCTGGTGTAAGTGTATTGGTGTAGTCCACCTCGGTTACATGAAAGCCAATACTTCTTAGTTTTTCAAAATAATCCCTACCATAAATACGCACATGGTCGTATTGTCCAAATATTCTAGCCCGTTCCTTTTTATCGGTAACAGAGTCATCTGTGAAGGTAGTTGCGCGATTCATATCTTGTGGAATCTGAAAGATACCCCAACCACGTGGTTTTAGGATACGGTAGAGCTCCTCCATGGCTTTGGTATCATCAGGAATATGTTCCAGTACATGATTGCATAGAATAACATCAAAAGAATTAGCCTCAAAAGGAAGGTTACATATATCAGCCTTTACATCTGCTAAAGGGGAGTTCAGGTCTGTTGTGGTGTAGTTGATATTTGTTAATGCTCTAAACCGTTTATAAAATGCTTGTTCGGGAGCAAAGTGTAGGACTTTAAGTTGCTTTTGGAAGAAATTAGTTTCTTGTTCTAAATAAAGCCAGAGTAATCTATGTCGCTCTAAGGATAGGGTAGAAGGGGATAATACGTTCTCTCTTGGATTTTCGTAGCCGTATGGCAAAAAGCTCTTGAATCTTTTGCCATCAATGGGGTCGGTATACGTAGTGCCTCTGTAATATAATGCAAAGAAAGGCCTTACGAAATAGCTGAATTGTATGAGAACCGGTCTTGGTATGAAATTGAGGAAGAATTTAAAAATTTTCTTCATTTATACGAAGTCCTTAAGACTGGAGTTTGGTTTGCCTGAATTCATCTTCCTCATTACTTTTTATTCCCAATACATCATAAATATATTGAAAGGTGGAAAGTAATTCTGGTTTTCCGTTTACAATGGCCACGTTGTGCTCAAAGTGTGCACTTGGTTTGCCGTCAGCGGTCAGAATAGTCCAGCCATCTTTCAATTGCTTAATGTTTTTTGTGCCTAAATTGGTCATCGGCTCAATTGCCACGGTCATACCTTCTACAAATTTCTTCCCTCTCCCTCGTTTACCGTAGTTAGGCATTTCGGGATCTTCATGCATTGTTCTGCCCAAACCGTGTCCTACTAATTCCCGTACAACACCGTATCCGTAGTCTTCGGTAAATTTTTGTATCGCGTACCCGACATCTCCGACTCTATTGCCAGCTTTAAACTCACGGATTCCAACATAAAGCGATTCTTTGGTAATCTGAAGTAATTTTTTGGTTTCCTGGGCTACCTCTCCAACTTCAAACGTATAGGCATGGTCACCGTAAAATTCGTTTTTTAAAACACCGCAATCAATGGATATGATATCACCTTCTTGCAGTGGTTCTTTATTCGGAATTCCGTGCACAACTTGTGCATTGGGACTCATGCATAAAGAATTTGGAAAGTCATATAATCCGAGAAAACCGGGCACACCACCATGGTCTCTGATGAAGGTTTCTGCTAAGGTATCCAATGCTAGTGTGCTTACACCAGGTTTTACCTCAGCTGCCAACATTCCTAGAGTTTTTGATACAATTAATGCACTTTCACGCATCAATTCAATTTCTTCAGCCGATTTTATTTTAATCATAGGGTACAAAGGTAAAACAATACTTTTTTATACTCCAATTATGGGTAATCCTCTTTTTAAATCAAGGAGGTACAGGTCATGCTCGCCGGTTGTTCCACACCTATCATCTTTAAAATGGTAGGGGCTACATCACCAAGAACACCATTATGAATTTGTTTTAATTCTGGGTCTATCAAAATAATGGGTACAGGATTCGTGGTATGTGCCGTATTGGGCGAGCCATCAGGATTGATCATCGTCTCACAGTTACCGTGATCCGCAATGAGTATGGTTGAGTATCCGTTGGCTAATCCGGTTTCTATTACGTTTTTCACACATATGTCTACGGCTTCACATGCTTTTATGGCGGCTTCCATAATACCGGTATGTCCCACCATATCTCCATTGGCAAAGTTTAGGCAAACAAAATCAGCCTCTTGTTTCTTTAAATCTTCTACCAAGGCATCGGTAAGTTCATAGGCACTCATTTCAGGTTTTAAATCGTAGGTAGCCACTTTAGGAGAATTTCTTAAAATTCTACTTTCCCCATCAAAAGGGGCTTCTTGTCCACCAGAGAAAAAGAAGGTAACGTGGGGGTATTTTTCGGTTTCTGCTATTCTAATCTGTTTTTTGCCAGCTTTGGAAAGAATTTCACCCAAGGTGTCGGTGATATTATCCTTGTTAAAAACGATGTGTATTCCTTTAAAACGATCATCGTAATTGGTCATGGTGACGTAATATAGTGGCAATTTTTTGGTATGATATTCCGGAAAATCATTTTGGGAGAGCATATTTGTTAACTCTCTTCCACGATCTGTTCTAAAGTTGAAAAAGATAATTACATCATCGGCATCTACCGTTCCATTTTTAGCAGCTACCAATGGTTTTATAAACTCATCGGTAATATCGTTGTCATAATTGGTTTGTAAACTTTTCGTAATATTCTCTGTTGGTTCACCCACTCCGTTTACGATAACATCGTAGGCCAATTTTACGCGCTCCCAACGATTATCGCGGTCCATCGCGTAGTAACGACCCGTAACAGTTGCAATCTTGCCTACGGTTTTAGACATGTGTTCCTGTAAATCCTGCACATAACCGATGCCTGATTTTGGATCTACATCTCTACCATCTGTAAAGGCATGCACGTATACATCTTCTAAACCGTTGTCGTTGGCAGCAGTAAGCAAACCCTTTAAATGCGTAATATGGGAATGCACGCCTCCATCACTTAAAAGTCCTAAAAAATGTACTTTCTTTTTATTTTTTTTAGCGTAATCAAATGCATCTACCAAGACTTTTTCGTCTTTTAGAGTATTGTTTTTAACGGCTAAATTTATTCGTGTTAATTCTTGGTAGACGATTCTCCCGGCTCCCAAATTCATATGTCCTACCTCACTATTTCCCATTTGCCCTTCTGGAAGGCCAACATTAAGTCCGTCTGTACGTAAAGCGGCATTAGGGTAGTTCTTGTATAGCGAGTCAATATATGGGGTATGTGCATTATCTATTGCGGATACTTTAGGGTCGGGTGATGTTCCCCAACCGTCTAAAATCATTAAGATTACTTTTTTGTTCATGGCCATTGTCAAAATTGTTCCTTCAAAAATAGCATGATTTCCCTAGTTTAACTAGTATTTTCCCTAGCTTTTTGGTTGAATTTAGCGTTTAGTACACTAGCTTTTATGATAGGATTGCTATGCATTTTTTGAAATTCCCAACTAGGATTTTTACTTTTTATAAAGAGGCATTAGGCTTGGTTATATGGTTCTGATGTGTTTATCAAAGTAGCCCAGTCTTTAATTTTCTCCCACGAGGGGCTAGGGGTCGATGCTCCTAAAATTTGATTGCAACACATAAAAAAACCCGTTATATTGTAACGGGTTTTGTTTTCAATAAAATCTCTTATAGTGTTCAGGTAAAAGAGTATAAACGTTAAAATTCAAATCCATTAAAGACCCTATATGCGAAGGCATAAAAAGCCATTAGTAACATCAATCCACAAAAAACGGAGTATACTTTTAAAATCACTACCAAAATTTCTGGCTTGCAATTTTCAAATGCAGATGTATAAAGATTTTTAAAGTGTAATAATGTTCCCATATAGTGTTGTTTATGTGACGTGTTCTACTTCATCACAAGTGATTTAACCAAAGCTATAAAGGTAAAGTGTAAATGGTGTAACTAATTTGGGAATTTCAAATATAGTGAAAATGAAATCGCTTTTAGGTGTGGGTCTCGTTTAAGCGCTTATAAAATCGATAAACGTTTAGCTCTCATTACTGTATTTTTCTATAGCTTCCTTAATTTTTTCTATTCTGTTTTCTGGATCTGGATGTGTGCTTTGGAATTCTGGAGTACGGTTAGGACCACCTGCCGCTTTTAGTATTTTCATCACTTTTATCATCTCATAAGGATCATAGCCAGCCTGTATCATAAAGAGCACACCTAGTTCATCGCTTTCCAGTTCGTCTCCTCGGCCATTTTTTAATAAGGTGTTCTGACCTATTCCCTGAACCACTCCGCCCATATCACCACCTACGGAGGCGCCCATGGTCAATGTTTGCCAAAAATCACCTTTAGCGATTCGTTCGGCCGAATGTCTTCCTATAACGTGCGCTATCTCATGGCCCAATACACCGGCTAATTGTGCTTCGTTCAATTGCGAAAAGAGTGCATAGGTAATAAAACACTGGCCACCTGGTAGCGCGAAAGCGTTTATGGTCTGGTCATCTGCCAGTAAATGAAAATCGTATTTATAGGGTGTTTCTCTTGCAATACTGCTGTTTACCAATTTGTTTCCTACGGCATCTACAAAAGATTGCAAACGCTCATCAGGATAGAGCCCGCCATGCTGCTGGGCTATTTCGGGTGCGCTTTGCACCCCTATGGCTATTTCCTGATTGGAGGTCATGGTAATATGTTGGGAACGCCCGGTATAAGGATTTGTTTCCGTATTGTTGCATTTTTGAATAAATGCAAACGCAACAATGGCCAAGCCAATGAATATGCGGATTTTCCAACTACCTCTTCTCATGGTTATGGTCTTTTATAAAAAATGGTAAGATACAAAAGAGTTAAAGAAGGTTTCTATTGATGTCTAAAATATTATTCTGGATATAGTTTTTTAGAAAGCCGATGGTAAAATGCTCCGCTCCGTAAAATTCTTCTTGTTGTAATAGTTGTACAATGTTCTTGCTTCTAAAGGCTTCTAGCATTGGTTTGGAGATAGGGGCGTAGCTGTAGTGCCAAGGCTCATATTTAAACCCTCGTCTTTTTGGGTCATCGGTATAAACGAGATGAAAATCATAGATAACTGAATTTTCGTCCATCCACTTTTTGAAATTTTCAAACGGGCCGCCAGATTCAAATTTTTCTGGTACCAAGACATCGCCATTTGTTTTTGGGTAACCGTCTATAACATCAATATCAGTACCCCAGTGATGCCTGCTGGTACCAGGAATAGTAGAATATTCGATAATTTTATCGATGGCGGCTAAAGGCTCCATGTCATCATCCTCTGTATAGGTGATGAACTTTCGTTCAAAAATAACCTCCTGACGTTGGAAACTCCTATAGCTCGAAACAATTTTAAGGTCGATGCCATCAGAATAAGCGGCCTTTTTCATGGCTAGAAAAGCATCATGTGCTTCCATTCGTAGGTTAATTCCTTCGCCATAAAGTTCTATTTCGGTCTTGCCCATAAGTTCAATGATAGAATACTCCATGTCTTGGTTTAGGGTAATACCGGGTAAAACGGCCATCGCGATTCCTGCGGCACTCGTTTTCTTTATAAATGATCTTCTTTGCATCATGATTTGTGTACTATTTATTACCTGTATGTGCGTTTTAAATTAACGAACATGCCATAATTTAATTTAAAATTAAAGAAATAATTTTGCTTTGGGTCATTTTCTGTTATTTCATTGGATAGGTTGCAACAATAATTAGTTTTTTTCATAGGAGGTTAAATAAAGATAGCCTTGGTGCCTCTGATTTAAATCGTTTAGGATTATGATATAGAAATAGATGCCTGACGCCAATCCAGAACCTTTTGAAATAACACTTTCTCTATTGGATATTCCATCAAAATCGTCAATATAATTTTGTTTACTATACACTAAGACTCCATATCTATCAAAAATTTGTAATGTATTGTTTGGTGAGTTTTCAATTCCCTCAATGACCAACCTGTCGTTTATACCGTCTCCGTTAGGGGTCATATAATAGTTGTCTAATTTTATATTGTTTAAGGTTTCTAAAAGGTCGTTGCTGCCCCCTATGGTAATGATATCGTAATCGTTAGGAATAAAGGTGTCTGAGGTAATGCTTCCACTTTCTGAACTGCCTTGTACCTCAGAATTCCCCAAATTTTCCCATTGTTTTCGCATCACGTTCCAACCTACAACTTTTAAATCGGTAATGAACTCTCCTAATAAGCTAACAAAACTTTGGTCATCCCAGGTCAAAGTAACCGTTGAGGGGACTTCCCCTTCTAATTGCCAAAATTCCAAAGTGCTTACAGACAGGAATTCGTTTTCTATTTTATCCGTGTTAAAAGAGGTGCCAAAAATACTGGGACTATTGGGATCTTCATCAAAATACGCGCTCCGTGCATAATCGTTTATAGCTTCTGAAGTTAGGGTCAAAGGTCGTAATTTGCCGTTCTCGCCAATAGGAAAGGTAAACGCTTCCTTGCCAAGAATAGAGGCATACCCATCTACCATGTTGGTGTTGGTCTCGCCAGTATAAAACGAATCGGTGATAAAGCTAAGGTTAGTGGTATACGAACTTCTTGGTGTAAATACCGTTCCAGAAACAAGATTGGCATTATTGAGGATACCGAGGGAATTCTCAATATAAAAGCCATTATCAACCGCTATTTCCGTATCATAAAGAACAGGGTTTGAAGTGCCTGATAAGGTTAGTGTATTATCGTTGTAAAAACCTACCAAACCAAGATTTTGGTTAAAAGCGCCGTCGTTGATAACATCCATATGAAAGCCTACTGATCCTGTGTCATGGATTTGAATAGCGCCATAATTGTGTACGGCATCTTGGCCAGACACGGTAATGGCAAATAGAAATAAGAAAATTCTAAAAATAATTTTCATGTACTATTTTAATTTGTTTATTATAAAACTTGCTTCTCCTGATCCACTGAACCTGACCGTTCCCGAGTTTGCTTCTCTGTAGGTTATGATAGATACTACATCATTTGCATTTAAGTTTAGAATTTCGTTGACATGTATGCTGGAATGGTCTTGGTTATTGGCAAATCTAATATAGCCTGATGCTCCAATAGCTCCGATAGGTGAACCGTTAATAGCAATTCTTGCATTCACGTTAGTTCTTTGCTGAGTATTTCCAGCAGAATTTATACCTACTAGAGATAAATTCGCCCTTATGTCATATCTGCCAGCTTCTTTAACAACAAGTGTATTTCCGCTTACCTCATATAAATTGGTATTATCATCGGCATAGTCCAGCGTTCCAAAAATTGGCGCAGTTGTATTGTTCGCATTTAAGTTCGTACTAGTATTTGAGTTAGTCCAACGACCGCCAAAATTCACTTTGGATTTTTGTAACACCCCTGATGCGTCAACAGCTAATATGTTATCGGAACTTGATGCATCGTCCAAAGTTCTTATTCTTGCGCTGCCATTTACATCCAAAGTTTCGGATGGTGTATTTGTATTAATTCCTACTTGTCCCCCATTTTCTAAGAATAATCTATAGTCAGCTATATTGGATTCAACAAAATTTAGTCCGTTTGATAATAAGTTCCAATGCCATCTAGATGTTCCTGTATTGTCTTGAAAAGCCAACACATCAACTCCATTTGCTTTTATCACCAATGGATGATTATTAAATACTGTGGCTTGATTGATTAAGACTTGGCCACGATCTTGTACTAATCGTATCTTTTCTGTATTATTAGATTTTAGAACTAAATCCTGAGCATCCAAAGTACCTAGAAAATCTGTAGTTGGATTTGTTCCCGAGTCACCTGCATGTTTCCATGCTGGGTCTGCTGGGTCGCCCTTATCTCCAGTTTCCCCTTTGTCACCGACTACACCCTTGTCACCGACTTCACCTTTGTCTCCAATTGGTCCTTGCTCTCC
>CAZMUV010000033.1:0-30262 GCA_964569345.1 uncultured Maribacter sp.
AATTCAGCTTGTATTTCACTTAAGGAAAAAAGCATTTCCTCTTTTTTAGGACCACCTGAGGGTTTACCTAATTGACTTTTTGAAAAAGCTTCAAAAATCACAATGCCATTAGGCTTTAAAAACTGCAGGAGATGTAGATGTGCTTTAGCCCTAATATCTAAAGGAAAATGCGCATAACAGAGCCCAAGGACATCAAATTTTTTGCATGAATGAAAGTCTAGAACATCTAGTACTTGAAAATCTAGGTGAACATCGTTATTTTTTGCGAGTTCAAGGGCCTTCTTCATAGCAGCGAAACTAAAATCAAAAGCACTTACCTCCCACCCCTTGCTAGCGGCATATGTGGCATTTCTTCCTTCTCCCTCAGCGGGTAACAAAAGAGAGCCTGGAGCTAATTTGTCAAGTTCCTGTTTAAAAAATACATTTGGAAGCCTTCCGTACGCAAACGAATCCTCGGCATATCTTTGATTCCAAAAATCTTTCATTAATCATTCCTTAGGGCATTAAGGCATACCCATTAAGTTGGTAGTTGGCCAGAACCATCATAGCAGATAATCCTAATTTAGTATTCGGATTCAAATCTTCAGCAGAAATATCTCTTGCTGCGGTTGCTTGTGCACACACTAAGAGCTCAACACCATAATCATCCAGTAATTTCAATAATTCAGCATTGGGATTATCTTTCTCAAATTTTTTCTGATATTTAACTTTTCCAAGCGTAGCAAAGGTAGCCCCACCATGAATAGCTGCCACAATATTGATTTTATCCTTAGAAATATTTGCAGCGCCCAACATATTAATGACTCTTGCAATTTTCCAGAGCCCCATATTAACTCCTTCCATTTCTCGTTCTGCAGTGATATCAAAAACCAAATTGTACTCTAAGGAAGCGTCGGGTTGCGCAGCGACATCTTTAAAATTTTTAATTTTCCCGTACCCTTCTATGGCAGGCGTTACCCATTCCTGTGCAGGCAATAGACTAGTTACGATAAGAAAAAAAATAAGGCTAGCAAATTTGGTCATAGTTCTGTTTTTTGTGAGTAAATTATGTCTTTGTTTCGAAAACAACTAAATTGAATAAAATAAATATCCTCTAAAGTACTATTTTCTATCGTTTTGAAAAGAACCTTGTTCACTTATTTTATGTGTTACTTGTGTTACCTACAGAATGCAAGTAAAACATTACTTTAGTAGTATCTTTTTGTCTAAAGCTAAAACTATCTAGCAGTAAAAACTATTAAATACCTTATGGAAGAGGTTCAACTTCTATTTCGCAGACTTTTAGTACTTTTTTCAAGCTTGTTCGCCTTGGTAGTGGTTCTTTTTATCGGAATGTTATATTACAATCCAGATGCAGCGCCACCAATAAACGATACCCTCATTGAGCCCTTAACGTTATGGCAACCTAAAAATGTACTTTACGAGCTATCCAGCATGCCTCCTTTAGTAAAGCAGGGCTACTTTTTGATTACCGAAACATCAAATAACATGGGACCCTTGGTCATTGACACGAACAAGCAATTTACTGGAAATAATCTCGCCTGCACCAATTGCCATTTAAAGTCTGGAACACAGGCAGGCTCGGCTTCTTGGGTTGGTGTTACGGATCGTTTTCCTCAATTTGGGGGGCGTTCAAACACAATTGGCACCATTGAGGACCGTATTAACGGATGTATTGAACGAAGTATGAACGGTAAAAAACTACCCTTGGAATCTAAAGAGTTAAAAGCTATCGTCGCGTATATGGAATGGCTGGGCGAAGGACTTCCAGCGAACAGGAAAAAGGAATTTAAGGGCTATGCCCCTATTATAATACCCAATACCGCTGTGAATCTTGAAAAAGGCAAGGTCGTATATACCAAAGAGTGTGCACTATGTCATAAGGAAAACGGACAAGGAATTCACCATGCCGATGCCAGTAAAGGATATCAATATCCACCATTATGGGGAGCTGACAGCTATAATGATGGTGCTGGTATGAATAGGGTCATCACTTCAGCAGAATTTATAAAAGGAAATATGCCATTTGGCCAAGCGACATGGGATAATCCAAAATTAACCGACGAGCAAGCCTTTAATGTTGCAGGTTATATTAATAGCTTTGATAGGCCTAGGAAGAAAAATACAGAAAATGATTATCCAGACAAAAAATTGAAGCCAGTTTCTACGCCCTATGGCCCATGGGTAGATGATTTCTCTAAAGAACAGCATAAATATGGTCCCTTTTTACCCATTATAGCGCACTACAAAGAGGAATACGACATAATCAAAACAAAGTAATAGTGAAGCGAAACCTATTACAACTACTGTTTCTATTACCCTTTTTTGTTGTTTCCCAAGAATCGGATACTATAAAAAACAAAGGAACATTTAGCGGTCAATGGAGAACGTATTATATGAGTACGCTCAATACCGGTAGTCTTAAGGATTTCAGTGCCCTGGCCACTGGTGGTAAAATAAAATATCAATTTAAACTCAATAATCGATTTGAAATAGGTGCCGCGGTATACAATTCAACCAATTTAGGAATACAAGACTTGAGTAAGGCAGATGTTAGCACTGGAAGAATAAGCAGGTATGAAGAAGGTCTTTTTGACAGGTTGGATTTAGCAAATGATGCAGTTATTCTACTAGGAGAACTTTACGCATCGTATACGCTTCAAAACCATGAATTTAAAGTGGGTAGAATGAAAATTAATACGCCTTTAATAAACCCTCAAGACGGGAGAATGATTCCAACCTTGGTACAAGGGTTTTGGTATAAATTCAAAATAAATAAGTCTAATTTACTGCAAATTGGCGTATTGAATCAAATAGCACCACGCTCAACGGGCAAGTTTTTTGGAATCGGAGAGAGTATAGGTACGTATCCGGTTGGCAGAAACAGTGCAGGTGGGAGTAGTCAATATTTTGGCAATACGATTTCGGACTATATCGTAGTATTGAATTCGGACCTAAAGATTACCGATAAGCTGCAAATCAATATTTGGAACCAATATGTGGATAATATTTCCAACAGCTTTTATCTAAAACCAAATTTTAAACTGAACCAAAATGTAAGCATTGCAATGGAATGGCTGCATCAAAACAAAATTGGCGACGGTGGAAATAACCTTGACTCCCTTCGTTATTTCACCAACTACTCATCAGATATTCTAGGCATAAAATTCGATTATAAATGGAAGAGTTCTTCCATATCTTTGGCATATAATAGAATTTTACCCCATGGGCAATTCGTTTCCCCCAGAGAGTGGGGACGTGAAGACCTTTTTAGTTTTCAAAAGCGTGAGCGCAGTGAAGGTACTGCCGATAACCATGCATTGGTTTTTTATTACAACACCACAGTACCCATAGTGAAAGATAAAGCAGAAATAGTTAGCATATTGAGTTTGGGACGACATTGGAAGCCGTTGGTACTTGATGCTGGTCTAAACAAATATGCCCTACCTGACTACACCCATTTAAATCTTGACCTATTCTTCAACTTTAAAAAACTAAAAAACCTGAAACCAGAATTATTAGTGACAGCTAAAGTTGCCAATGGAGATGTTCCTAACAATCCAAATTTCTTCTTTAACAAGGTAGATATGGTTCATGTCGATTTGATATTAAACTACAATTTCTAATCATAATAGAAAACTAAAAAAATCCCTAGAGGCTAAGCCTAAGGGATTTTTGAGTTGAGCACATTTAATTGCTTTGAAGAAGGGGCTATACATTCTTTCCCTTCATCATTTTGTTCCAATACAAATAGGGAAGTCCATACTTTTTAAGCATCCACAAACGCCAATGTTCTTTTGAAGAATCGGAAATGAACATTTGTTTTAATTTTGGATCGGGAATAAAATTATTTTTATAGTCAAACTCTGCTAAAACCATTTTACCATAATCCGTTACCAAAGGACAAGAGGAATAACCGTTATATGCTTTGGTTCCCATTTTATCATGTTTTACCAAAAGATAGATATTATCTACTACGATAGGTACCTGTTTTCGTATTGCGGCTCCCGTTTTTGCCGTAGGCAAAGCAGCAACATCACCCAAGCCAAAAATATTAGGAAACTTAGTATGCTGCATTGTTTGATGGTCAACAGCTACCCAACCTGCTTCATTAACCAAAACCGAGTCCTTAACGAATTTTGGAGCAACTGAGGGCGGGGCGGTGTGTAGCATATCATAATGAATACCGAAAAGGTCGCCATCTCGTGTTATTTCAACATCCTTATAATTGTATTGGAAGGTATCATCCAGCTTTAATTCATCTACTTGATCACTTGAAATAACCACACAACCACCTGCAGTAATTTCCTTTCCCATTTTGTACCATGCAATCTGTTTTTCTCCATCTACAGAGATTAATTTATGATGAAAACGTAGATTAATATCCTTTCTATCTACTACCTCCATTAAGGTTTTTGCTATTTCCTTAACACCAAAAATCACCGTTCCACCAGTTGCGAAAATCACATCTGTTTTATCACGAACACCACTTTTTCTAAAATAACTTTCGGCTAGATACATTATTTTTTGCGGTGCTCCACCACATTTAATTGGTGTCGTGGGTTGGGTAAAAAGAGCCGTACCTCCTTTGAAATTCTTGATAACGTCCCAAGTGTGATTTGGGTCGGTATAATTACTACAAACAACACCTTTGTCCATAGCTTCCCCAAGTCCTGGTACTAAGCTAAAATCATAGGCTAACCCAGGTGCTACTACCAAATAATCATAAGTAATGCTACCACTACTTTTTGTAGCGACCGAATTGTTCTCCGGATCAAATGCACTAGCATAGTCCTTTATCCAAGTAACCCCTTTTGGCATTACATCGGACATAGGTTTAGCTGTTTTATCAAAATCATATGTTCCTGCACCAACCAGTGTCCATGCGGGTTGATAATAATGAGTATCGGCAGGTTCGATTACCCCTATTTCTAAATCTTTATCCTTTTTTAATAATTGAGCGGCGACCATTATACCAGCCGTACCACCGCCGATAACAAGAATTTGATGATGTGATTTCATTTCACTTATTTTCTGGTTAATTTTTTAAAAATAGACGAACCATTTTACGAATACAGTAACATTTGTTACATTAAGGTATTTGATTTAGTAAAAACAAAGGGAAAAAGATAGCCTGATATCATTTATAAAAGAAGTCTTCATCAAAAATTTACGCGTAACAAATCACTTCTTTACTTTACAGGAATTTACTCCAAAAATGGTGTATAAAGGGCAAAAACTGATAAAACTGGTTAATAAAAACACTCCTGCCAAGGCCAAGAGTACATAGGCCAAGGTACCTTCTATTACATTGAAATAATACAATGCCACTGCGACCAATGCTACAACAATTCGGATTATGCGGTCTGTCCCGCCCATATTTTTTTTCATAATAAGGTGATTAATTAGATAATTATACTGTTCGATTTTATTTGCATCAAATAAGTGGGGCCAACAAATAGGTAAACCTCTAATTCAGCAGGTCCTTATTATTTGTTATGTTTTTCATCAGTGTTATATTTTTGACTGTATCCAAAGCTATAGTATAATGGTAATCAGCTTTAAAAGAACCTAGAGATTACAAATATTTGTACGCAAATTAGCTAAAAAATCAATCCAAAATAAAATCTGTCGCCATTTGGGCATGCAAATCTGTGGTAGAAAGTATAGGTATGTCAACATCTTCTTGTTTTATCAATAACGGCAGCTCTGTGCAGCCAAGGATAATTCCGCCGGCACCACGCTCTTTGAGCATTTTAATTTGATTTAGAAAAAAGCTTTTCGCTTTCTCGGTAAACTTGCCTTGCGTCAACTCTTTGGAAACGTACTCATGTGCTTGCGAAAGATATTGTGCCTTAGGGATAAGGGTTTCAATATCGTAATTATTTTTTAATAGCTTAGGAATAAACCCTTTTGTCATGGTAGGTAGGTTGCCTAATAGCCCTACTTTTTTGAGTCCCAATCTTGCTGCTTCTTTTCCCGTGGCGTCCGCTATGTGTAGTATGGGGATTTCTATTTTTGGTTGTACATAATCATAAGCCATGTGGGGCGTATTAGCGCAGATAACAATGGCTTGGGCACCTGCCTTCTCAAGTTTTTGGGCAGCATCCAAATAGGTAGCATTTATTTTATCTACATTTTGCTCACGCATAACTTCAATATTAATGCTGTGAATGATCATGAGCGGATTGCCCTGCGTACCAATTTGCTTTCCAACCAATTCATTGATTAAACGATAATATACTATTGTTGCATGCCATGATGTACCGCCGATTAATCCTAATGTTTTCATATCTATTCTACACTTTTCTTATCAAAACTAATCGCCCAAATACCACGAACTTCATTGGTATTATAACCTAGAGCCTTATCCGAAGGATACAAGTTTTGAAGTTTTACCATGGTCGCTGGTTGCACGTGCTCATTTGGTTTTCCATGACATTGTAAACACATGGCGTTGGTGGTAATAGGGTAATAAAAATTAACCTTATCGTTTTCTTCCTTTAGTATTGGTTTTGGCTGGGTTTCGGAACCTATCAATCCCTTAAAATAGGAGATATAGCCCAACTCCTCTTCATTGGCGGTATTTTCTGGATTCCGAGGCTTGTCCGACACTCTCCTAATTTGCGCATTTTTAAGCTGAGAGATACTATCGGTTAGCGGTAATGCTTTCACGTTACAAAACTCCACTGCGCCCACAGGGCCTTTTTGCTGTATGGCCTTCATTAGATTTTTGCCCAGTGCGCCTTTAGCCGCCAAGGCGTATTGCATACCAATTTTGGTATAAGGGTCTTGAGGTATTTCTGCTGTTTGTTTTTTTCCTTTTCCTTTGCCCATTCCTTTGCCCATTCCTTTACCCATTCCCTTACTCTTTCCTTTGCCATTACCGTGTTCACTATTGAAATGGGCATCAAACCAGTCTGGTTTTTCTATCTCATTATCATAAAGATATTCCGCTATTTGCGATATAACCTCATCTGGATAAGGCATATAAGGCATCTTCCCAAATTTTCGTTGCGCACCGGGCATTTTGGTTTCCGCTTCAGGATTGTTAATCCATTTTATAAGGTCTTGTGTAAACTGTTCCTTGCTTGTTTCTTCTCCAATATAGTGCTGTTTTATAGCGATCATTGGGGGTGCGATCATACTTCCCTCGGGTGCTTTTGGATTATGGCAGGTGTAGCATTCCGTTTCTAGAATAATCTTACCTGAGTGACTCTCTCCAGAGCGCACTACCTCAACTGCAGAAGTTGTTTCATTAGGGCCAGACTTGGTCATATTCTTGCAACTAAGTATGCTTAAGAACGATAAAAAAAATAAGAGATGTTTCATTACACGTATTTTAAAATTCCCTTTTCGTACTATGTTATTTTAATGGACGTTACCTATTATGCTTTAGAAATCTTTCCGGTAGCACAACTCACAAAAGACATCGCCTTGGTCCCAATAGAATTCTTATCATCCATGGATGGATACCCTAATGACTTTAATCCTTCCTTTACCGCTAGGGCATCAGCAGTGCTATTATGCTCGAAAACTACGGTTGACGTTTCCACATCCACGGTCAAATGAGAAATAATATCGAATTCCGATAGTTTAGAAGTGATGGTTTTTGCGCAGCCACCACATTTTAAATTTTGTATTATTATAGAAGTTTTCATAGAAACATCATTTTATTTTTATTGCCACACGGGCACTAAACTCACTTCAACAGCTTACTTAATCAATTAATCTTACCCTTATTCAAACTCTTTGAAAAGAAGTATTTAACTACTTCAAATCACTGTCAAATACAACTACTTGCTCTTTTCAAGACCAACGAGAATACCCGCCTTTTAAATCATAAATTTTAGAAAAACCCATATCTACCAACCTCCTTGCTGCTTTTTGACTTCGCGCGCCAGAGCGGCAGTAGAGGTAAATCGGTTTTTCCTTATTCATTTTTTCAAAGGATTTTTTGAATCCTGTAGCATTGAAAAAATCGATATTTACAGCATTTTTGATATGGCCACCTTTATATTCGTTGGCGGTGCGTACATCTACTAATTGTACTTTTTTACCTGTAATCGCATCTTTATAGCTGTTTGCATCGAGTATGGCGATTTTATCAGATGCTTCGTTTTTTATTCCAAATAGGGCACTTAAGAATGACATATATTATTTTTTTATAGGATGATGTGTGGAGTTTTGAAAAGGAAACAGTCAAATTTTACTTTGACCGTTTCCTTAAAAACAACCAACCAAATTAAGTTTTTTATTCGTTCAGGTTTAATTCCTTCTTTTAAGGTTTTTACTTCAGAGTTTTTATTGAGTTAAGTTTAAGGCTATTCTATTTTACCATGTACTTGACAACCTTCAACTAGAAAACTGATACATTCTTACAACAAAGTTGTAGGACATACATACTCAGTTTTTTTCACAGCTGTATTTTTCATTTCTGCGAAACCACCTTCCACATCAACTACATCTTCCCAACCCCTTTGCTTTAGTATAGAGGCAGCAATCATGCTACGATAGCCTCCTGCACAATGCAAAACGAAAGGTTTGTCTTTAGGAAATTGTGATAAATGCTGATTAATTTCGTTCAAGGGTACATTAATCGCACCCACAATATGTTCTGAATCATACTCACTTTTCTTTCGAACATCAAACAACAAAGGTTTTGAGGTCGTATAGACTGTTTCGAATTCCTTAGCGGAAACACGACCTACTGTCTCGTAATCACTTCCCGATGTTTTCCATGTTCCAAAACCTCCCTCTAAGTAACCAATGGTATTATCATAACCTACACGAGATAATCTTGTAATTGCTTCCTCCTGTTTATCGGGATAGGTAATCAAAAGAATTTCCTGTTTTACATCAGGAATCATTTCACCAACCCACTGCGCAAAACTACCGTCTAGACCAATATTGATGCTGTTGGGGATAAATCCTTGAGCAAAATCCTTAGCGTCTCGTGTATCTAGTAGCAGCGCTCCCGTTTCGTTGGCTGCAGCTTCAAAGGCTTTTGCAGATAAAGGCCTTTTACCGCGATCTAATACCGTATCCAAACTATCATATCCTTTAATATTTAGTAGTACGTTTTGAGGAAAATAGCTTGGTGGAGCCGTAAGGCCGGTCAATAATTCTTTGATAAATTCTTCTTTTGTCATATCCGGCCTCAGGGCGTAATTCGTTTTTTTCTGATTGCCCAAGGTATCGGTAGTTTCATTACTCATCATTTTACCGCAGGCAGACCCTGCACCGTGGTTGGGATACACAATCAAATCATCGCTCAAGGGCATTATCTTATTTCTTAAAGAATCAAATAGGTGTGCGGCCAACTTCTCCTCGGTAAGGTCAGCAACTACATGCTGTGCCAAATCTGGTCTTCCTACATCACCAATAAATAAGGTGTCTCCTGTAATAATTCCATGCTCTTTACCATTTTCATCTATAAGCAAATACGTGGTGCTTTCCATTGTATGACCGGGTGTATGAATAACTTTCACCTTATAATCTCCAATTTTAAAAACTTGCCCATCCATAGCTATTAATGCATCGTAACCAGGTTTTGCTGTTGGTCCAAAAACAATTTGTGCACCTGTTTTTTTATGCAAGTCTAAATGCCCACTCACGAAATCTGCATGAAAATGCGTTTCAAAAACATACTTGATTTTGGCGTTATCCCTTTTGGCCCTTTCTATATAAGGACCTACTTCTCTTAACGGGTCAAATATGGCAGCTTCGCCATTACTTTCCAAGTAGTAAGCGGCATGTGCCAAGCATCCCGTATAAATCTGTTCTATTTTCATGTTTATCGCATTTAGAATATAAAGGTAGTACGGTATAATAACCCACACAGTAACATAGGTTACAAAGGTTTCGTTTTGATTTAGGTTGGGAAATGATATTTATCAGGAATGGTTTAGCATACCTTCAATGGATAGTAGTAGTGGGTACTAAAAAGTGAACAGTATGTAGCAGAAATGAACGAATATTTCGAATGTAGACCAGCCATCATGTTTATCTTATGAAAAATGAGTGACTCGTTTTTAGTAAGTTGTAAAACTTGAATAACCCATAGTGCATCGAGCGCCGTGAATCTAATTAAAGAAGCTAGAATTTGTATTCCTTAATTAATTCAAATCCAAAATCTGTATTTGGTTACGGTTCAATTTAATTCTGCCCATATTCTCCAATTTCTTAAGCAAACGGGAAACCACAACCCTAGAGGTGTGCAGTTCATAAGCTATTTCCTGATGCGTAGTGTTGATATTTGGACTATTCGTAACCCTTGCCTTATCCTTTAAATACTTTAACAAGCGCTGATCCATATTTAGGAAAGCGATACTATCAAGGGTTTCTAACAGTTCGTTTAATCTGTTGTTATAACTTTCTAATACAAAATTGCGCCAATGTTGGTATTTTGCCATCCATTCCTCCATTTTTTGGATAGGAATCATAATGAGCTTGGTATCAGTCTCGGCAATAGCTCGGATTTCACTTTGTGTCTGTGTCATGCAACAATTTAAGGTCATGGCGCAGGTGTCGCCATGTTCTAAAAAATAAAGCAAAAGCTCATCCCCATTATCATCTTCTCGAAGTACTTTAATGACACCGGAGAGCAATAAGGGCATCGATTTAATATAATCCCCTATTTCCATGAGCTTACCTCCTTCCGGCACCTCCTTAAGAACAGCACATGCCTCTATTTCGTTTAAAAGATCAGCATCAAAAATATGTCCGTAGTTTTCCCTAAGTTCCTGAATCATCTAAAAAATTAGTTTATGCCATCGGCTATTTTCTTGTCGTAAGAAAAGAAAAAATTTGCCCAAATAGATTTCGATATTGCCGCAATATAAGGCATTGCAAGAACCAGCACAATGACGATGCTTATAAAAATAGTAGAAATTTCCAAGTCTAGACCAAATATGAGGTTAAGAACATAAACTGCTACTGAAACAGCCACGCCTATTCCATAGGACACATACATAGATCCCGTATAAAAACTAGGTTCTAAACTATACTTGAGTTTACATTTAGAGCATTTCTCCTTTACTTTGTTAAAATTGCGTAACCTATAGGGATTAGCTTCCAAAAAATCCCCGCTATGACATCGTGGACATTTTAAAAATAAAATACTATATAATTTTGAACCTTTACCTAACATACCTACAAAAATAGCATCGGGTAAAAAAAGCCACGGTAACAAAAGTTACATTACTTTCTTTATTTTCAATGAAGACACTTTCTGTAGTAAACCCTTAAAAATATATCTTGTTAAGGATAGCTTCTCAAAAAATTCGGATTCTTGATTTTAGAAAAATGACTGTTCCACTAAGAAGTACGGTTGGGAAAAGTCAAAAAAAAGACCCTCATTCCTGTGGGTCTTTTTATAAATCTGAACGCTATTATAAAAATAATCTGCGTGAATAGTTTACAACCTAAGATTCATCATAATCTCATGCGTTCCGTTATCAATATTCCGTACGGCACTACTATTTGCAAACTCGTAGGCATAGCCTATTTGCATTACTTTAGAGACGTTAAATATAAAAAGACCACTAAAGCTTTCATTTATTCGATAAGCGGCTCCCAGTTCAAAATTTTCACTGAAGGCCAATCTACTGGTAAGGTCAACCGACAAAGGTGAAGCGTCTACATATCTCAACAATACCGTTGGTTTGAACACCATATTATTCCCCAATTCAAAATCGTAGCCACCGGCTAGGTATATATGCTGCCTGTCTGCTCCTGTCCGTGCTATCCCGTCCTCTTGTTCCAAACGATTATTGCTCAGAATTTTTGGTATAGAAAGGGATAAAAAGTAATCTGCATGCTTTAAATAGAGCCCTGTGCCGAAATTAGGATTGAACCTACCGTTCAGGTTCATTAGGTTTGGATCCGCCTGTACGCCATAGGTTACAAGTCCGTCCGTATTTGCGTTATAGGAGTTAAAACCTGCCTTTACCCCAAAATACAAATCGTGTTTATCCGATAATTTAAGATGGTAGGAAAAATCAGCAGCAATAGAAGTCTGCCTTTCTATAAATGTCCTATCGCTTATAACCGAGAGTCCCAAGCCAATATTCTTACCCATTGGCGTTCCAAAAATAAAACTCTGGGTCTCGGGAGCCCCCTTCACATTAGCCCATTGGCTTCGTACGTTTATACCAACGTCCGTGGTATTGTTCGCTCCTGCATACGCAGGATTTATAAGGTTCATATTATAGATGTACATCGTATAATTGGGGTCTTGCTGTGCTGATGCCCCCGTGACTATTAAAAGACTTAGGACTACTGTTATTTTATATATAAATTTCATTTTATCGACTTCTAGTTTATTAATAATTGATGAATATCCAACCTTGCAGGGGTGCGGAACCGTTGCCCAGATCCACTACATACAAATAGGAGCCGGTAGGTAACATGCTACTGTTCGCATTTTGTCTACCCGTCCAATCGTTTTGGTAGTTACCTGCTGCAAAAACCTCATGGCCCCAGCGGTTATACACACGTACTATATTATTCGGGTAGTTATCAATACTAGGGATTACCCAAGTATCGTTAATACCATCGCCGTTGGGTGTAAAGGCCTGTGCGGGAACTAAAGTGGCTACAACAGGAGTAGACGACTCATCTTCAGGCATAAAGAAACTGGTGTCATCCAATGGGTCTGTATCGTTCGCTATTTCTTCTTCATCTGAATTCCCATCGTTATCATCGTCGATATCCATATTATCCCCAGTGCCATCCCCATCAGTGTCTGTATTTTCTGTGTCGTCTAATGGGAAGGCATCGTCTTCATCAAAGGTGCCGTCATTATCATCGTCGGTATCGGCATTGTCTCCCGTACCATCTTCGTCCGTATCCGTATCCTCTGTTTCATCTAATGGGAAGGCATCATCAGTATCTAAAGTACCGTCATTGTCATCGTCGGTATCGGTATTGTCTCCCTTACCATCTTCGTCTGCATCCGTATCTTCCGTTTCATCTAACGGGAAGGCATCGTCTGTATCTAAAGTACCGTCATTATCATCATCGGTGTCAGCGTTATCGCCAGTGCCATCACTATCGGTGTCGGTATCCTCCGTTTCATCTAACGGGAAGGCATCATCAGTATCCAAAGTACCGTCATTATCGTCGTCTGTATCGGCATTGTCTCCCGTACCATCTTCATCCGTATCCGTATCTTCCGTTTCATCTAACGGGAAGGCGTCTTCCGTATCTAAAGTACCGTCATCATCATCATCGGTGTCAGCGTTATCGCCAGTGCCATCACTATCGGTGTCGGTATCCTCCGTTTCATCTAACGGGAAGGCATCATCAGTATCCAAAGTACCGTCATTATCATCATCGGTATCACATACGTCACCTTCACCATCGGTATCCGTATCCAATTGGTTACCATTTGCCACTGACGGACAATTATCGGATGCATCGCTAATCCCATCTTCATCTTCGTCGCACAATTGTCCCGCATCTTCAATTTCCCAACCAAAAACACTCTCAAGCCGCTCTCTTTCTGCAACGGCGTTGCAATATCTAGAATAACCGCCACTAAAGTCGAGTCCTTCTTGCAGGGTAAGTGCACTCCATCCAATTAATAAAGCATCGTAATTAGCTGTTGACAAGCTTACCCCATTGAACATACTATACATATCATATACGCTAGATACATTCCAGTTTGCAAGGTTCTGATCAAAGGCGATTGCATCTTCAAACATATACTCCATAGTTTCTACAGCAGAAACATCCCAGGAACCTATATTTTGATTGAAAGCGGTTGCTTCTTCAAACATCCCTTCCATATCTTCAACAGCAGAAACATCCCAAGAACCAAGAGCATGATTAAAAGCTATGGCTTCATAGAACATACCTTGCATATCTGTTACTGAAGAAACATTCCAAGAACCAATATCCTGATTAAAAACTGACGCGTCTTGAAACATTTCGCTCATCCGTTCAACAGAAGAAACATTCCAAGAACCGATATCTTGATTGAAAACACTCCAGCTAAACATGTTCGCCATATCTGTAACAGAAGAAACATCCCATGAACTAATGTCCTGGTTAAAAACACTTTCACTGAACATGCCTGACATATCTTCAACTTTTGATACATTCCATAAACCAATGTTTTGGTTAAAAACACTCTCATTAAACATACCTTGCATATCTATAACAGAAGAAACATTCCAAGAACCGATATCTTGATTGAAAACACTTTCTTCAAACATATCACGCATATAAATCACAGAAGACACATCCCAGTCACTTATATCTTGATTGAAAGAGGTTTGGTTAAACATATTTTCCATGTTCATTACATTAGATACATTCCATGAACCAATGGGTTGGTTGAAATAACTGTTATCAAACATACTATTCATATCGGTAATGTTAGACACATTCCAATGATCAATAGCCTGGTTCATTTTATCAGTGTCGCGGAACATGCTTGCTGTACTGTATGCTAAGGTTAGGTCTGGGGCATCGGTGGCCCATAGTTTCATATTATCACAATTTCTGAATGCGTTTTCCATCGATAGCCAAGCAATATCACCCCATTGGGCTATGGCAATTAATTTTAGGTAACTATGCTCATCGTATTCATCACCCAAAATAATAGCAGGAAAATCTCCTCGAATCTGTACAGTATAAGTGCCGTACGCTCCAAAATCATGGGAGGCATCACCGGTAAGACCAGTATCTTCAAAGATGCCGTCGCCATCCCAATCCACATCGTAATTGTAAGTGAACTCACTATTTGTAGGGATTTTTATGCTAGTTGACCCTGACCCTGTATTATCGGTCAGTTCCCAAACGGTTATGAAAGCACCTTCTACATAATTTTCTGTACTATAATTTTCTTTACATTGACCGAAATCGTCAATACTCCAACCAAAATTATCAATAATACTTTGTCTTTCGGTTGCTGCGCTGCAATACGCTGCACTACCGGCACCGAAATTCACACCTTCTTGTAAACTTAGCGTACTCCATGCTGCTAAAAGAATATCATAGTTGCTTGAAGAAAAAGCCGAGTCATAAAACATATCATCCATATCTATAGCAGATGACACGTTCCAATTGCTTAGGTCTTGATTAAAATTGATGGCGCCATCAAACATTTCGTCAAATATTTGTATGGAAGACACATTCCAATCACCTAGGGGTTGATTGAACGAAACCGCATTTTCGAACATATCACCAGCGTCGATAACGGAAGACATGTCCCAATTATTTAAAGGCTGATTAAAAACAGTGGTATCTTCGAACATATCGTCTATGTCTATAACAGATGAAACATCCCATGAATTTATATTTTGATTAAACGCCTGCGCTTCTTCAAACATACCTTGCATATTTATAACGTTTGATACGTTCCAAGTTCCGATATCTTGATTGAAAATGGCACGATAAAACATACCTTGCATAGTAGTTACCGAAGACACATTCCATGAACCAATTAGTTGGTCAAAAGGAGTGTTTTCAAACATATAGGCCATATTGGTCACGTTAGCTACGTTCCAAGAACTAATATCTTGATTGAAAACAGTGTCATAAAACATCGCTTCCATAGTAGTTGTAGAAGACACATTCCAAGACCCTATGTTTTGGTTGAAATCAGATTCTGCGAACATATAGTACATATCGGTAACATTGGAAACATTCCACGAAGCAATACTTTCATTATATGCACTTCTTTTAAACATGCTTTTCATACTGGTAATAGTTGATACGTCCCAAGCATCCAAATCTCCACGTAAGGCCTTTGTATTAGCGAACATAAAAGAAAGGTTCGTTGCCTTTGATAAGTCTGGTACATCTGTCGCATTGATCACCAAGTTTTCACAACCATAAAACGACTTCTCCATACTTTGCCATTCAATTTGACCCCATTGCTCAATACTCATTATCTTTTGGGCTTCACCATTGTAATTAAAGTAAATTTGTGGAAATTGACCTTTGATCTGTACGGTGTAAGTACCTGGCGCATCGTAAGTATGGCTAATTGCACCTGTTATATTAAATTCATCATAAACCCCGTCACCGTTCCAGTCTACATGGTAATAATAATCTTCATCTTCCAAAACCGGTATGGTAATACTGAGGTCGTTTTCTACCGTCCAAGTGGTAACAAAGGGTGAAAAATCGTATGAACAACCATTGCTGTCCGCTACATCGCCTAGGGGTGTATTTGGGCACTGATCTAAAAAGTTGGCAACATTATCAGCATCGTCATCTGAAATTTGAAGACCAATCGTGTTTATCTTCTGTACCTCGTACGCAACAAAACCGTCTTCAGTAAAAATAGACTGAGAATCTGCGGGGGCAATGGTCAGCTGTTCTGCTCCATCTATGCCACCTACTATATCTATACCTAAAACAACGACATTGTCAGATACACTTATGCTCGTTGGGATCGTAGAACCTAAAGTGGCATTACCACCAGTCATTGAAAAAACAAAATCGTTGGGTTCCAAATCACCAGTTCCAGAAATTGAGTTCACCGTATTTGCCATCATAGTAACCGAAATGCTACTTTCTTGTGAAGAATGGCTTAGTTCGGTGAAGATTACATCTACTATGTTACCCTCAGTAACAATTGGGCTGCCCGACCAGTTGGTACCGTTATTTATAAATGTATTATTAGTGATGGTAGTTTTACTTTGATCATTTACAGAGCCCGTATTGATCACGGTACCTGTATTCCCTTCGAAGTGATTCCCATCAAAAAGATGATGGTTGGTGCTAAAAGTAGCGAGTCCCCAACCCGAAGAAGATAATGCAGACCAAAAAGAAAAAAGTGGGTTTCTGGTGTTATTTATAAAAGTTGTATTTAATACTTGGAATCTGTTTAATCCGCCAAATGATCCAATCTTGCCAGAATTATTCAAAAATTCGCAATCATCAATTTTCACATAACGCTGCGTATTGAATATGGTTCCTGTATTTTCTCTGAAAGAAGAATTAGTAACGGTAAGTCTATTTTGATAATCACTATCTACACCAGTTGTATTAGGAGTATTGCCATGATCACTACCAAATAGTATCCCACTATTATTTAAAAAAGTAGAATTGGTCATGGTGATAAAAGAATTGGACTCCCTCGTATAGAACGCAAAAGAATTACTATTACCAAAAACGGTAATAGATGTAGCGATAATGGTAGATCTACTAGCGTAAAAAATGGAACCTGAACCACTTGCAGATGTATTTTCTGTAAATGACATGTTTGAAATAGCTAAACTGAGGCCACTAGTCGTAATAGTAAACATGCTAAATTGATTATTACCAGAAATTGTGATAAGTTCAGCGCCAGGACCTGTAATGGTCATATCGGAACTAATGTTCGGTAAATTAGATGTTAAGGTAATGGTACCGGTTAACCCTTCTTGAAAATTAATTTCGTTTCTATTTTCATTTGCGTTGGCAGTTTCAATAGCCCATCTTAAGGTACCGGTGCTACCGTCATCTGCTAAACTAGTTACAGTTGGTGGAGTATTATCTATAACATCTCCTTTTACAACTAACGATACTGCTCTGTACCATGCAAGATTATGAGTTCTGGGTTCTGGGAATGTAGGATATACGTTTCCAGTAGATATTGCGAACGAAGCTGTAGATACGCTTGTAGCCACACCAAGATTTGTAAAGCTTTCTGAAGCTTCAATGGCTATATTCGTACCTGTAGAAGGATCTCCTAGTATGGCTATATAATAAGAAGTACCCATTCCTAAAGTAACACTTCCAGATGGTATAGCGGCTGATATATATTCTGCGGCACCTCCGGTAACAGAAAGTTCACCCGTTTGATATAGCAAGTCATTTGAGCTATCATATAGCGCCAATTTCACATTACCTGGGCCTGAACTTACATCAATATTAACTCCTATTTCCCTTAAGTCATAATCAGCAGAAATTGGTATATTAAAGTTTAACATGTACATCCTATCATTAAAAAAGCTATGAGTTCCTGTATTTTCAGTAAAACTCACAATTAAGTCGCTTCCCTGTGCAATAGAAAATATAGAAGTAAAGCAAAGAATAAAAAGAAAAGTGTAGGGTACTAATTTTTTAAGTTTTGGCATTGTTATAGTCTTATTGGTTGATTTAGAAAATTGAAGCTTGTTAGTTACTAAGTCTTAAGATTAATTCCTGTTGACAAAAGAATATATTTATGTAGTCTTTACCTTACTTTTGTTGTAATAAATACCTATAATGTTGTGGAATCTTACTTTTGTGTTGTTAAGCATAATTATATTTTAAGAAATCATGCCTTAGAAAAGAAAATGGTATTTTGATACATCCGGTTTGTTTCAAGATTACAGCTAGTTTTCAAGCTAATGAATGGAAAGAAGGTGTTATTACTTTTGTTTTTGATTAGAATAATTCAAAAATTATAGGGACCGTTTTAAACCTATCACAAGGTAATTCGCATACTACTTGTAGTATAAAAACGTATAGTTGTTGCGTATCTTTGTAAAAAATAAATGAGCATGAAAAAGAATAACAATTTAATTCTTATGGGCTTTGGGGTAGCACTAGCCCTTACGATCCTATCCTGCAAACAAACCAAAAAGGCCGAAATCGAAACGGTAAAAGAGGAAACGGTCTTAGACAGTACCGATTTGGCGCTATTGGAACTCACTTTGCCTGATGGTTTTGAAATAAAAGTGTTCGCAAGAGGCGTAGATGGTGCACGGTCCATGGCCATGGGCGATAACGGAACCTTATTCGTTGGCACCAGAAATGAAAATACCGTATATGCCATACAGGATACCAATGGAGATTATGTTGCGGATAAGGTTATGGTTCTGGATACCATGCAAGTGCCTAACGGTATAGCTGTAAGAAAAGGAGATCTTTATGTGGCGCAAGTGGGCAGTTTATGGAAATACCCTGCTATTGAAGATAACTTAAAAGGTACCCCAATAAAGGAATTGGTTTATGACGATTATCCAACGGAGTTTCATCATGGTTGGAAGTACATCGCCTTTGGTCCCGATGATAAATTATATGTTCCCGTAGGTGCACCCTGTAATATCTGTAACCGTACCGATGAGGATGAGCGTTTTGCAACGATTACCCGTATGGACCCAGATGGTAGTAATAGAGAAATTTATGCAAAAGGAGTTCGAAATAGCGTTGGTTTTACTTGGCATCCAGAATCTGGAGATATGTGGTTTACCGATAATGGCCGCGATATGCTAGGAGATGATATTCCGCCTTGTGAATTAAATCACGTAACCGAGGCCGGGCAGCACTTTGGCTATCCTTTTTGTCATGGTGGAATCATAAAGGACCCTGAGTTTGGAGGTGAGCACCCATGTTCGGACTTTGTATCACCCGCATTGCAATTGGGTGCACACGTTGCCCCGTTAGCCATTAAGTTCTACACCGGTTCTATGTTCCCAAAGGAATACCAAGGAAAGGCATTTATAGCAGAACATGGTTCTTGGAATAGAAGCAAAAAAGTTGGATACCGCATTATGATGGTTAATGTGGAAAACGGAGAAGCTAGTGATAGTAAACCTTTTATTGATGGTTGGCTGAACGAAGAAGCGCAGGAAGCCTCTGGTAGACCCGTAGATATACTTTGGTTAAAAGATGGGTCTATGTTGATATCAGATGATTATGGTGACGCTATTTACAGGGTTACCTACAGTGATACTGCTTTGGCTACTAAGTAATAAACTGATTTTTGAAGTTTCTAAAAAGCAGCCCTTATGAACTGCTTTTTTTATTTCAGTTATATGTGTTGGTTTTCACTGCTGATATTTGAAGTTATAGCATAGATAAAATTACCTGACCTATTTTTATAGGGGACTGTTTCTATAAACGTTTATTAAAAATTAGATTTTATTTCAAAGAGTTCTTCTCAATAAAACCGAATTTATAGTTTTAGATACCACGGCTATACTACTAAGAAGAGTAGTTACAAAAAAACGCTCATTCCTAAGGGTACTAATAATGCATTCTATTTGTTATCACCTTAAGTCCTATGCTCATAAACAGTTCATAGGTTCCGTTTTCCAGGCCGTTTATCTGGTTCTCCAGCGCCGCCGCCTAAGCATATTCAATCCTAAAAACCTTTGCTAATCCCAAAACGTAAACCAATTGCGCTCATCCAAGTACGCCGAGAACAACAGCTTAGTAACCGATAGCAATAAGAAATACCTTATCTCCTTGGTAATCGTCTGGAGAACATAGGGATAATGCTTATTTTGCAGGATAACCTTATAAATAGCTTACCATGATTCGTCTTAGCGATTTCACCAGCATTCTATTTCTAGTGTCCTTATGCCTGCTTTCGTGTAAACAAAACCAAAAACCTTTGGCTACAGAAGCACCTGTAAAACCCAATATCGTATTTCTGTATACAGACGATCAAACCTTTGCATCGGTCCGTGCTTTGGGCCAAGATGAAATATACACGCCTAACCTAGACCGTATGGTCAATTCCGGGACTTCATTTACGCACGCCTATAATATGGGCGGTTGGCACGGAGCGATTTGTGTTGCCTCTAGATCTATGATTATTTCCGGTGCTTATTTATGGAATGCTAAGGAAAAAGAGAAATTATGGAACGCCAAAGACACTGTCGCACTACAACAAACATGGCCTAAATTATTGGAGCAACAAGGGTATGACACCTATATGACTGGAAAATGGCATGTACAGGCTCCTGCAGATGTTGTTTTTTCCCGTACCGCACATATCCGTGCCGGTATGCCACCAGACCGTAGAGATGAACTTCCTGCCGCCTACAAAAAATGGGAAACAGAATCTGGCGATATGACCGATTGGAACGATTATCTGCCTATGGAATACGCTCGCCCCACAGATGAGAATGATACGGAATGGTCGCCCACCGATACCCTGCAAGGTGGATTTTGGGAAGGTGGCACGCATTGGAGCGAAGTCGTGCGCAACGATGCCTTGGATTTCTTAAAAGAGGCCGAAAAGAAAGAAAATCCCTTTTTTATGTACTTGGCTTTTAATGCGCCGCACGATCCTAGACAAGCACCGCAACGATTTCTGGATATATATCCTTTGGATTCTATTGCAGTGCCTGAAAGTTTTTTGCCAGAGTATCCTTGGAAAAATGCCATTGGAAATCAGTCCACCCTAAGAGATGAGGCACTAGCGCCTTATCCAAGAACGGAATATGCCGTTAAAAAACACCGTCAGGAATATTATGCCATCATCTCACACTTAGATGAGCAGATAGGAAAAATCCTAGATGCGCTTGAAGCCTCCGGTAAGATGGACAATACCTATATCTTTTTTGGAGCAGATCATGGACTTTCTGTTGGACAGCATGGGTTACTAGGGAAGCAAAGCTTGTTCGATCACAGTATACGCGTACCCTTAATTATTATGGGTCCAGATGTGCCCAAAGGACAACGCATAACCCAAGATATTTACCTTCAAGATATTATGGCGACCAGCCTAGATTTAGCAGGTGTTAAAAAACCAGATTATATCCAGTTCAATAGTTTTAAGGATTTAGTAACCGGGGAAAACACAAAAGGAAATTACAACGGAGTGTACGGTGCCTACATGAACTTGCAGCGAATGATACGGAAGGACGGCTTCAAATTGCTAGTATATCCGAAAATTAATAAAGTACTGTTGTTTGATATGAAGCAGGACCCAAATGAAATCAACGATTTGGCAACTCAACCACAGTATAAAGAAAACGTAAGCACGCTTTTTAAAGACCTTATGGAATTGCAAAAAACCATGAACGATTCACTAGACTTACAATCAACGTATGAAAAAGTGGTAGGGATACCTTAAGAACCAAACGATTATAATTGAGAACAAGGATGCTTAAAAAGAAACGATATGGATAGCTACCCTAATACCATAAAATTCCTTTTTAAGCATCCGTATTTAATAACTGAAACTCGCTCTAATACTGCGCTAACAAATACGTAATCAAATCCGTCGTAGTCACAATACCAACCAATTCATCATTCTCAACCACTGGAAGTGCATGAAATTCTTTCTTGGACAAAAATTCAGCAACTTCTTGTATGGTAGTCTTTGAGGTAACAGAAACAACATCCTTTGCCATTACTTGCTCAATAGAAAACATATTATAAACCGTAGTGTCCACATCATGCTCATCGTCTCCAACTGCATCCGCAAAGCTAATACGCATCAAATCAGTATAACTGAGCATACCCAATATCCTTTTTCCCGCCGTTATAGGTACGTGCCGAATTTTATTTTTTTTGAACAGTTCTTCTGCATCCTCTAAATTGTCCTTAATACTTAACGTAAGAACGTTTTTAGTCATTATTTCGGTAACTGGAACTCGTTTTTTCATATTAGTGCATTTTAAATTAATACTCTAAAATTACGGTTATTGCTGTTCCAGAAATATGATAAATATCACTCTGGTATTTGAACCATGTATTGATATAAAAAGTTATACTACCATATTTTAAATCTCCGCGGTAGAACGTGTAGCATCTGCAAAAATAAAACCAAGACTAATGACAATAAGTAAACTGGCCAAAGCCAAAAATTTTGGATACTCATTATTCAGTAAAATTCCTTGCCACCCTGCTAGGGCCCTATAAAAAATCAAAGCCTCGGTAGCTATAAAACCTAAAAGATAACCCAACACCATATATCTTTTTAGTGAGATCAACTTAAAATATTCAAAGAAAAAGAAAATACCGAGTGTAAGCACACCCAAAAATGTCCAATGTAAATAACCAATGATAAAGTCTAAATAGATTGTTATAATAGGAACAAAAAAAGGTAGAGCGGAAACTATCTGCGCTATCATTTTAATAGTTATAGTCAATACAAAAACACGCAACAAAAATGTTTCCATAACAGTGAACCGCAACTTTTCTCTTGCTTTTAAAGAACGATATTCCTTTGCCAAGAGCATGAAAGCCAATACTTGTACTACTGCCCCTAAACCACCAATTAGATTCAGAAATACTGGAGGCTTCACAAATAAGGTTGACAGAAAAAAGGAGCCCACAATCCCTAAATTAAGTAGCCAAAAAAAGTGTTTAAAGGAACGTTTTGTTAGCATCACATTTCTTTGTTCTAAAACATAAAAGAACAAGGCTACCAAGGCCAAAATCATCCACCCGTTGTATTGAAAATGAAGATAAAAATAAATAGCCATACGGTACCAAATAGACTCCGGCCCTAGAACGCTCATAATACCACCCAGAGCCCAAGGACCAATACTGGATAGTACCATGTACCATAGGGCTGCCTTCATCAATTTATAAGAATGCGTTTGCTTTACTTCTGGTTTAGCACGCGAAACAAAAAACCAAAAAAAGCAGTAGGAAGCGAACAAAAAAGAGGTAGAAAAAATAATAGAAAATAGCGCATAGCCTTGAAATGGAAAGCTAAACAACATACCCACTAGCGTTATTTGGGTACACCAGAAAATAGTTTTGTAGCGTTTATCATGTTCCTCTTGCTGCACATATACCTTGTAAATAAGGGTTGTTAGCGCTACATACACCCATCCTAAAAGGGCAATATGCGAATGGGTATGCACAAAAAACTTATAACTTATAGGAATTTCTAATACAGAGAAAAATCGCAATACCAACCCCAATACCGCAGCTATAAAAAAATAAGCTATTGCGGTAACAATATGAGGTTTTAAAGGTGTCATTTCTTCGGTGCAAGATAGGCATATTCATCTGAAATTTTTTATTAGAATAATCATAAACAAAACCTTTTTGATATTTGCAAAACCTGATAAAAATCATATTTTAACTAATAAAAAACCACCAATTTTGTTCGTTAATCATATGATTTATAGCGTATTTACGCTATCCAAAAAACTTAAACGTCACCATAAATAAATAACGTTTTATGACATACGCACATTCTTTTCACATTCCCGTAATGGGCATCGGCTTTACCATAGATTCTCCTTTAAAAGTTGCGCATTTAGGGGTCGATTCTGTTATCTCTTTGGTAGATGATATTTTACTGGAAAAACTTCGCAAAATGTATTGTGGAAAGTTCAATCTCCCCTACAAGGAAATTACGGATAAAATGGAAGATTTTAGAGCAAAACGGGTCACTTCCTATCTGGATATGATCAACGAACTTACTCAAACAAAATTTGAGGAATTCAAACAAGCTACCACAGAAACCGCAAATGATATTAAAACGTATTTTAATATGCTACCGGACACGGCTACGTTTAAACAGGAGTTCTACCAACGAACCAAGGACACCTTTCATTTAGCCGAAATTGGAAATTGGGTAAAGGACCACATGCCCATGGGCAGTATAGACGTGAATATAATGACCAAGGTGGATAAGGATAATTACATAAAAAAGGAAAAGTTACCCTCCGTATACAATGACGCCCACGCAGCACTTAGAGGTTTTGCAAACAGCAACCTAGAATCATCCGTCGTACTTTCCGCAGGAATGAATCCACGCCTTTATGCCTATCTAGAGCAATTCGAGGACTTTTATCCCGATGCCAGTGGCAACATAAAAAAGAAAATTATCTTAAAGGTAAGCGATTACCGCTCCGCATTGATACAAGGTAAGTTTTTAGCAAAAAAAGGTATTTGGGTTTCCGAGTACCGTATAGAATCCGGCTTAAATTGTGGTGGCCATGCCTTTGCAACAGAAGGCTACCTCATGGGGCCTATTTTACAACAATTCAAGGAAAACCGCGAGGAGCTTATCCAATCGGTCTTTGAAGTATTATCAGGGGCACTCAAAAACAAAGAGCGTACCGTGCCTACAGGTACGCTCCCGTTGCTATTAAGTGCGCAAGGTGGTGTGGGAACAGCAGCAGAGCACGACTTCCTTATGAATACATATGGAGTAGATTCAGTAGGTTGGGGGTCTGCCTTTCTTTTGGTACCCGAAGCTACTACGGTTGACAAGGCTACTTTGGACAAACTAGTTGAAGCCAAGGAAGACGATCTTTACCTTAGTAATACCTCGCCGCTAGGAATTCCCTTTCATTCCCTTAAGGGCAATACCAAGGATTTAGAAAAGGAAAAACGTATTGCCAATGGGAAACCCGGTAGCCCATGTCCCAAAAAATTTGTGGCGCTGAACAAAGATTTTAAGGAAAAAGGATTGTGTACCGCATCACGGCAATATCAAGCCGCCAAATTAAAAGAATTGGAATCACAAGAACTATCCAAATCAGAATTCGAGTACAACTACAATAAGATTACAGAAAAATCCTGTACTTGTGTAGGATTGGGAACAGCAGCGCTATTGGCCTATAACTTGGATACCAAAGTGGAAGGTGAAGGCGTTTCTATTTGCCCAGGCCCAAACATGGCCTACTTCTCAAAGGTTACTTCCCTTACGGATATGATCAATCATGTGTACGGTAGAACGGATGTTATGAGCCGCAAGGATCGCCCCAATATGTTCATAAAAGAATTACAAATCTATTTGCAGTATTATAAAGAGCAAATTGAGGAGCATAAAAGAAACCCGGCGGAAAAGCGAAGAAAACAACTTATAAACTTTGGCAGCAATCTGATGGCAGGTATTGCTTATTATGAGAATTTATATGACATAAACGAAAATAAATTTGAGCCTTCGCCAACCTGTATTTCTGTACAATTACACGGATCTCGAATCCTAATTAATTCGCTCGTACAGGTGCTTGAAGTGGTTGATAAAAATCTCAACTCTTGAACAAAACAGTTAGTCAGTTACTATTTTAAACTTGAAGGAGTGCTGTTGTTTTTCAATGGACTTATTGAATAATATAATGATACAACCATCCGATTTAAGTGCTCAAAGATGACGCTATACAATGTATTCCAAAAGGCTTACTCAACCTAAATGATAACTTTTTAAAGATTTCACACATAACTATTGCACCACACGAATCTGTGAATGACCTAGACTACTTTTCTCTAATTGTATTTGCGTAGTAATCCGTTCTTTAAGCGCCCCTACGTGGGATATAACTCCAACAGAACGGTCGCCCTCATTCTGCATTTTTTCTAGAATAGTAATGGCTTGATCAAGCGTTTCTAGATCCAAGGTTCCAAAACCTTCATCTATAAAGAGCGATTCTATTTTTACATTTCTAGAGGCGATATCCGACAATGCAAAGGCCATAGCCAAACTCACTAAAAAAGTCTCCCCACCAGAAAGGGTTTTGACCGATCTACGGGCATTTCCCATATAGGTGTCAAAAATCTTCAAGGTATCGCTTTTTTCTGCCTCGTCCGCCGTGGGAATATCTAAAAGGTAGCGATCCGTAAATTCAGACAGGCGTTTATTGGCATAACCGATAAGCTGCTCTAAGGTTAAATCCTGGACAAAATTAGAAAATTTGTTTCCGTATGAATCGCCGATTAAATCGTTCATGGTCTTCCAAAGCAGCTGGTCTTTTTTTAAGGTACCTAACACTTTTTGTTCGTTCTTAAACCGCTCCCTGGTTTTTTGATCGTCTTCCAATAATTGAGAAATCTTACCAACATTTAGAAGTATTTCGTCCAGTTTTACCTTTGATTTCGAGAACAAGTCCAAAAGTTGTTCAAAAGAATGTGCTGTACCGTCCTTGTGCGTCAGCTTGTTCAAAATATCCGTATTCGCTTCTTGTTTTTCAGAAAATTTAGCCTTCCAAAGGGCTAACTCATTTTTCCTATCCCGATGCTTTTTAGCGATTTCCTCTGGCAATATCGCCAAACGTAACTGTTCCAAATCTTGAATATCCTCTTTCGATAAAATAGCGTTTAATTCTTTTTGAAATTCGCTTTTTACTTGTCCGGTTTCTTTTAATTGCTCCTTTAACTTATTCCCCTGATCTTCTAAATTTTTCTGCGAGGTAAGTATCTGTGTTATATTGGTAATCAAGCTGTTGGATTCAACATCGATATTGGTTCCTGAATAAAGGGTAGAACGTTTCGCCTTTATCGTTTCATAAGCGTCTACCGCTTTTTGCCATTCAAGTTGTGTTTCCTGTACTTCTAAAAGTATATCGTTTGCCGAAAAAGCTTGTCTGGAACTCGCTAGTTTTTTTATATGCCGATGTAGTTCTTTCCCTTTTGATTGAATCACTTCTATCGTATCCTCAGCATCCCAATTCAAAATGTTTGACAAATCACTTATTTCTGTAACCAAGGCTAATTTTTCGGCTGTTCTTTGGTCGATTTCGGTCTGAATGCGTTGCATCTCCCCTACCCTAAACTTATTGTTTTCCTGCAGGCTGATGATTAATTTCCCATTGGAACGTAAGAGCGATTCCTTATTTTTTAAAAACTGTTCGTTGGTGTCAAAATGTGGTTCGTTTGTCGCATAGGGATGGTCTAAGGCACCACAAAGCGGACAAGGTTCTTTGTCGGTTAACCGTAACCGATGTGCATCCAAGCTTTGATGTTTTCGCTGGTGTTCCAAGGTCTTTTGTAAGACTGTTACCTCCCTAGATAGTAAAGTCACTTCTTTGTTAAGCGTTACAAGTGCTGCGGAATTCTCTTTCTCTTTTTCTTCTTCTAATTTCAATTGAACTACAGCACCCGTGAGCTGTTTTTCCCATTTTATAAGGTGGCTCTTCTTTTCCAAAACTACCCGCGCATGTTCCTGTAATGCCCGTAAGGTTTCCAATTGTTCGTCTAGTTCGGTAACGGAGCCAACACCGGAATCGGCAATACTTCCTTCAAGACCGATATTTAAACTATCTACCTCTTTTTTAAACTGTGTGGGCGTTTGTGGCGATGTCAAATCATAATCCAGCAATTGCAATTTTTTTACCGATACCGTCAATTGGTTCTGGTACAATTGAGCCTTGTCCTTTTTTGAATTTTCTTGGGCTTGCAGTTGGGAAATGTTACTTCTAAAAGTTTCGAGTTTGGCACTTGCATCTTCTCGCGTAACTGATACCCTAGTTAAGTTGGAAATTGTTTTTAAAAGGGTAGCCAGTCGCAGTTCCCCCTCTTCTTTTCCCTTTTGTATACTTTCCTGTTCTTTTTCTATTTTTTTAACCTCTTGCTGTGCTACATCATAATTCCGTAAGGTAATGCTATACTTGGCCAACTTCTCGTGTTTTGCCAAACGTGTTTCATCAGCCTCAAAAGTTTTAAAAAAACCCTGAAGTTCAATGGCCTTTTCAGCTAAATGTTTTTGGGTCTTTTCTGCCTCTAACAGTTGCTTTCTAATTTCGAGGTGTACACGATGTTGCTCATAGGCTTCTTGAACTTTGGGTTTGGAAGTCTTTAAGCTGTTTAGCTCAGCTTGGTTTTTCTTAATATCCTCCTCAGAAAGTAGGGTAATTGTCTCCAAGCCAGCTTCCTTTAACTCCACTTTCTTTTTGACAGCAGCATATCGCTGAAAAACAGCCCTACCAATATTTCGGTATGATTTTGCACCTGTGATGTCTTCCAGTAATTTATTACGTTCGTTACGTGGTGCCTGCAATAATTTACTAAACTCACCCTGCGAAAGCACCATGGCCTTTACAAATTGCTCGTAGCTCAAACGGATAATCTCCTGATTTTTATCGGGTGTTTTGGTGCCCGATTCCAGAATAGTTCCTGTGGCTACGTCCACCAACTCCTGTTTTCTATTGTTCAGGTTGTTGTTTCGGTTCCGTTCAATGGACCAATGACTGCGGTATGCTTTTCCGTTTACCGCATAGTCTACCTCAGCATAGCAACTAGACATGTTACGCGTCATAATACCACCATCGTCTTCTAAAACGGTATTGGTAACAGCGCGATCTACACGAGCAATACGGTTGTAAAGCGCCAAGGTAATGACATCCAACAAAGTGGATTTTCCAGACCCTGTAGGGCCGGTTATAGCAAAGAGTCCTGCTTCGGCCAAGATGCCAGATGCAAAGTCGATCTCATGCTCGCCCTTTAACGAATGGATATTTTGAAATCGTATTTTTAAAATCTTCATTTCCTACAAATTCAATTCTTGTAAAATATCTCTAAAAGCCCCTTTAAGCTCCTCCGTATTTTCTAATCCCACCTGCAACTCCAATTTCTTTTCGAACATTTGCATAGGGGTTACATCTGCCACATCGGTACCCACAGCAAAGGCATCGCTTGCGCCACGTATTTTATTATTAAAAAGAAGTCGGGATTTTACAATCTGTAAATGCGGGTTAGGCTGTTCGCTAACAAAGGCTTCGAATGCTTGTCGCCTTTCCAGACTTTCGGTTTCCTCGTTTACAATAATTTCAGCGAGCGACAACAGGGGTGTTTCCTGATTATACCCTATCATTTGTTGCTGCACCTCGTCTAAACTACCTTCAAAGGTCACTAAGTTCCGTTGTTTCGGAATCGGTATAATTTCTAAACACTGCAATTGATTATCTTTTAGCGTTATGATATTTACCTGCTTCTGGTCTTCTTTTTCAGAAAAACTAAGCGAAATTGGCGAACCACAATAATGGATGTGCTCCTCTTCCGATATGGCTTGCGGTTTATGAATATGACCCAATGCCACATAATCTGGTATGCCTTGAAACATCGACGCCTGTACCCCAGCTTGATTACCGATTTGAATATCACGTTCACTTTCAGAAACAGAACTACCCTGCACAAACAAATGCCCCATAACCACGAAAAAACCATCAGAATAATGATTTTGGAAATGGGTATTAATAGTTGAGAAATAGGTTTGAAGTCCGGCTTTTATTTGTTCGATTTTAGTAGCATAGGTTTCCCCTGCAACCGATTTTCGGATGTCACGATCTTTCAAAAAAGGAACGGCGGCCACAACCAATCTTTCCCCATTTTTCTCTACCGTAATAAATAGTTCTGATAGTGTTTCTGTGGCACCACCGATAACTGTAATATCAAAAGCATTCAATAGCTCCTTTGGCGCGTTCAGTACCGCTGCGGAGTCGTGATTACCCCCTGTGATGATGAGTTTACAATCCAGTTGCACCAATTGCCGTAAAACATCGTAATACTGTTTAAAAGCAGCTTGCGACGGATTTGCCTGATCAAAAATATCGCCCGAGACCAAAAGCACATCTATCGCTTCGGTCTTGATATAGTTTATCAACCAATCGAAAAACAGATTTAGGTCATCAGCCAAATCATATTTATGTAATTGCTTGCCTATATGCCAGTCCGAGGTATGCAGAATTTTCATGTATCGCAGTCCATTTTTATATTAAGCTATAATATTATGGATTTTTAGAGAAATAGACGGAGTTCCTTCTTTAAAAAAGAGTGTTCGTGCAAAAGCAAAAACTAAATTTAAGGCATCATCAATAAAAATGAATCCCAAATCCATAGGCATGTTAACGCAAGG
>CAZMUV010000033.1:30362-35090 GCA_964569345.1 uncultured Maribacter sp.
TGTTTATGATGGTCTTCAGCTTTGTTGCTGCAACATCATTGACCTCTTGTAGAGAGCAGAAAAAAGCCGAAACTACGGAACAACAAGAAGAGCATCCAAAAAGTGAGGAACACCCAACGGAAGATGGTGCCGCGAAAGAAGAGCATCCTGCTGGAGGAGATGAGCATCCACAAGGTGAAGAAAAAGATTCTGTTGGTGGCAATGAACATCCGCAATAATTGATTTGCTTTTAGCCCTGTATAATAGGCAAGTCTCTATTTACTTTATGGAGCTAGCGCAGGGATAAACTAAATCATAATGCCAAAACTCGGATGGGTCTTTTGGCTAATATTTTTTCCTAGATTGGAAAAATTGAAATTAAAGAAACGAAGATTCAAACAAATCTGGTTAGCGCAAACTGACTTTATTTTTTAAATCTTCGTTTTCTTTTTTCCTTTGAAATGTAAAAATCGTTTCTGGAAAAAGTGCTTTGTTTCCCTGCTCCATGACCGGATAAGCCAAAAAGTTAATAGGTCCCGAACTTGGCCCAGGTTCGAGTACCAAATCCCTTCCCTTAGTAAACTCGATTCTATTTGCCGGATGTCTACCAAAATAATAGGTAGCTAACGCCGAGTATTTATTTGCCTCACTAATATCTACAGGCCACCACTTTCCTTCGGCATAAAACTCCGCCCAGCAATGATAGCCAGAAATTCCGCCTTCATCACGATCGGAAGGGATAGATGCCCCAACGGCGAATCGGGATGGGATTCCGGCAGATCGCGCCAAGGAAATGAACAAGGAATGGAACTCCGTACAATTACCTGTAAGCGCATCACAGGCATACACCGCATCTCCTGTGCCGTAGGTACCGGATTTCATATAACGCATATTATCTATAATATAATCGTACAAGGCCCTTGCCTGCATTATGGTTCCTTCTTTGCGCTTGCTCCCGATAATGGAATCTGAAAGTGTTTGGAACCTGTCGCCAATGGGCATCAATAAACTGGCGCCTAGATAATCGTTGGGTGAGGTTTCGTCTTCATAAGCCTGTTTCTCTTGTCGCTGCACATCATAAACAAGTTTTACCATTTTTCCGCTATGTTCTGGAGAAAAACGCATATGCAACACCTTATTTTTATTGTATTTGTCCTCTAAAGTCTCATGGGAGACAGGAGCTACCATGGAAACCAGTTCTATGGTTTGAAAACGATCGGACTGGGGAACCGGAATCCACATTTTTGTGGTATCGCTCATTTCTGGTAAGGTAACCTCATAGCTGAATTTAAAACGGTCTTGACCTTCCACTACACCTAACAAATCTTTGGATGCATCTTGTACGGGCAACTTGTACCATGTTTTGTTATCGCGCTGTTTCCAAGTATAAAACGGCTTTCCATTGAGTTTATGAAGCGTGGTCTCAGTAACGTTCATATTGCCCGGGTCTCCTTCCAAGAAAAAATCGACATCATAAACATCACCGCTCACATCGGCAAGATCTACACAAGCGAAATGGCGCCCTGGGCCCAGATTGGAAAGGTACTCAGTATGCACACGAACCAATTGAAGGCGGAGTTCCTTTCCGTCGGCATTCATATTAAAATAGCCACCATCTTCCTTTACTTTTTTGGCAATGTTCGCTTTTATACCTTCCTCTATATCGGCAGTTACTACTTTTGGAACCTGACTACTTGCTAAGATTTCTGGTGTGTCTTTTTTCTTTTCGTTAGAATTACAGGCCATTAAAACCGCCACCATCAACCCAAAAATAAACCTAGAATATTTCATGCATTTTGCTACTTAAATGAGATTTCAATTTACAATAATTCCTAGGTTATACCAACTGCTAAAACTATTTTAGATAATGGGTAGACTATTAAAAATTGAAACGTGCACTAAACCACCATAATTTCTAATTTAGTCCTAAGAACAGAAGACGCAACTCCAAGTACAGATCTAGAAACAGGCATTGTATTTTGATAGTTAGCGTTTGTGCAAATTAGAAAATGCATATTTGACTTTCGTATAACGTTACTGAAATCATACCCTATCCTTCCGACACCGGGAAGAAACACTTCGATCCAGCCATGAAGTTCATCCGTAGGTTCCTCCACATCTGTATAAAAGTCAAATCTCTACAAGAAGCTTTTTTTAAATCGAAAGTTTCATCAGATAGATAAGGTTGTGCTACCTCACGTATTTCTAAACTAAAATCTTGATGGCGTTTAATGACTATGTTCCGCTTCACCTTTTTTTAATTCTGCCATTAAATAATAGGCGTTATTTTGAGCAAATTGTGTTGTTGGGCTAACATTTTTCAAAAAGGTGATTCCTGCCCAACCGTTATCTTGCTTATCAATGACAACTTCAAAGGGTTCAAATCTCCAGACAGCACCCTGTTTTTCAGCCTTAAAAATAAAACTTTTCCCTTCTTCTTCGATTATGGCTGTTTGCGGCAATGCTATGGTCGTACTATTACTTACTTCGATTCTCCCCTGCACAAAGCTTCCCGGAATTAATTGAATGTCCGTTTGGGGAATCTCTGCATGCACATGAATTGCTCTTGGATTTTCATCAAACGCCTTGCTAATCGTATAGATTTTAGACTCCAATTCTACCTCAGAACGCGAGGGAACCAAAAAACGAACGGTTTGTCCAATGGCGACTTTGTGCGCATCTTTCTCGTAGACTGTAAAATCTACATGCACATGATCTGCATTTATCACATCAAATACAGGTGTCTCCGGCGCTACATATTGTCCTGTTTTTGCTAAAATCGCTTGTACGTGACCGTCAATAGGACTCCTAAGAGCGACCCTATTGCTAATCGTTCCTTGTTGCACTTGCTTCGCTTGGATACCCAATTGCTTTAATTGCGCCTTCATAGCTAATTCATTTCCTCTTGATGCCGTGTAAGTCGCTTCTGCTTTTTGAAAGTTCATACCTGAACCTACACCGTTTTCATATAATTTTTTTTGACGCTCAAATTCTTTCTTTAGGAATTCGGTATCGCTAAAGGCTTTGAGATAATCGGCCTGGGCCTGTACGATATTTGGGTGCGAAAGATAGGCCAATGGTTGTCCTTTTTTTACTTTATCTCCAACCAGCACCTCAATATCCATAATATTACCACCTATTACCGTGGTTACCGCGGCCTCATTCTGAGGAGGTACATGTAGTTCACCCGTAGCTTCCACATAATCTCCGAGATTACGTCTACCAACAGTATCTATCTTCATTTTTAATGCACCAAATTGTTGATTGGTTAACTCTAAGTGATCTTCTTCGCTATGAGTACCATGTTCATCACTTGCGTTTGCTAGTTCGTCATCATCATGGCTATGTTCATCTTTATGTACTTGCTCGCCACAAGAGAAAAAAAATGTAACTAGTAAAATGGGGTATATTATTCTGATTCTCATAATTTTAATTTTTAAAAAAGTGCAATTGAAAAAGAGCTTTCATGTAATTTTCTAAGGCGGCAATCCCGTCGAGTTCTGTCTGCAAGGCACTATTCATTAGTTGTGCAAAGCCTAAATAATCAATCGCACCTTCTTTATATGCAAATAATGCTCCTTTGCGTTGTTCCTCTGCTAAAGGAAGGGCATCTCGCTCGTAAAATCGCCAACTACTTTCCCATTTTTCATAAGTTTGAAGTGTAATCTTATAATTGATTTCTAACTGTTTAGAGATGAATCGAGCGTTATTTTCTGCGGATTTTACGTCAATCTCTGCTGCTCTTTTCTTGGCTTTGTCCGGGCCTGACAGAAATGGGACGGATATTCCAGCTTGATAGCTGTAAAAACCGTTAGTGCCGTCTACGCGCTGTACACCGCCTTGCAGGTTGAGCTTTGGCAAAAGATTGGAACGCCTAGCCGACAACTCTGCTTCCGCAGATTCTAATTGTTTGCTGGCCAATACTTGGTTTTGATGTTGACTAGTATCGAACTCCGGAAGTATCTGTTCGCTTTTTAAAACCTCTAAATCATCCGTTGGTACATAAAAAACATCGGAGAACAGCCAAAGGTTCAAGCTTTGCAAGGCAATCTGTAAATCGTTGTCAGCTTGCTGTTGTTTATTCCTGTTCTGTAAAATCTGATTTTTGGCAGCATTGAACTCTAGTTTAGAGATGGCTTCTACCTCATAATTCAAGTTGATCGTTGTACCGAATCCGATGTAAACGGAATCCATCTGTTGGTATAATTCATACACACGCTGTTGCAAGTAGGCTTTTGTATAGGCCTGTTTTACTTGCTGTTCCACCTCCATTACAGAAAGATCATAGGCGGCTTCGACCACTTCCAACTGACGTTTTTGCCATTTTTTTGTCGGACCAATAGAAAATAGGGCGATGTTCTGCTGTCCCAGTCCGATGGTCGTATAAACACTTCCGCCATTACCAATTTCCTCGCCTCCCGTAAATACTTTTGTTGACCCAAAATTATTTGCATTGGCTTTGAGTGCCTCTTGCTTTTCAACCTGTAATAACTTATTTTGTAAGGTCGGATAGTTTGACTTGGCAAGTTCTACGGCTTCCGACAGACTTATTTTAATTGGAGGTTGCTCTTGCGCATGTCCCAAATAAGTTCCTAAAAACAATACTAAAACTGTTGCAATAGTTGTCATCCTTTTATTGGGATAAAAGTTAAATTTACCTTCTTCTACCCAATGATATAAAATTGGTAAAATAAAAAGCGTTAAAAGCGTAGATATCAATAGGCCGCCTATAACTACGGTAGCTAAAGG
>CAZMUV010000034.1:0-34772 GCA_964569345.1 uncultured Maribacter sp.
TAAAACTAGGGATGTCTTTCAAATTAATGGGAAGGATTAACAGTCTTGTTTAATAATTTGCTGGGATAAATTTCTTTGAAGCTGTAAAGAATAAACAAAAAAATAGACTTAAGGTATAGAAAACAGTCTAAAATCATGCCTATTCCTATGTTTTACCAATATCACGACATAAAATTAGGTTCCCTTTTAGGGTTCAGCAATGACATAAAAAATGATGAACAACTGTTTTCTATACAATCGGGCAACATAAGTATTTTATGGAATAGGAACAAGATACCCGTATCCTTACAAATAGATGGGATGGAAATGGAACTACTTCCTAATCAATTGCTAACTACTACCTATCTTCAGCACGTTTCTTACAAACCAAATGAAGCCCCATTGACAGCATTTCTTTTTAATAGAGAGTTCTATTGTATCAACGATCATGATAGTGAGGTTTCCTGTAATGGAATACTATTCTTTGGTACTCAGGATTTACCAATTATTACCATTCCAAAAGAACAATTGGTAAAGTTTGATCTTCTACACGATATATTTATCGAGGAGTTCTCTACATCCGACCAAATACAGGGAGATATGCTTCAGATGCTTTTAAAACGACTTATTATTATCTGCACCAGATTGGCCAAGGAACAACTTATCGTTAGGACTATGAACAACGAGCAGATAGATGTGGTACGCAAGTTCAACGTTTTGGTAGACACTCACTTTAAGACCAAAAGAAAGGTGAGCGATTATGCAGACCTACTCTTTAAGAGTCCAAAGACGCTATCCAATCTTTTTGCCCTATACAATCAAAAATCGCCACAGCAGATTATTTTGGAACGTTTAGCGCTAGAGGCAAAGCGCCTTATTAATTTTACGGATAAGCAAAATCAGGAAATAGCGTTTGATCTTGGCTTCAACGACCCTGCCCACTTTAGCCGTTTCTTTAAGAAAATGACGGGCTTCTCACCTTCCCAATACAGGGAAAACAGTAATTTATCTTCCTAACGGGAAATTTGTACAAGGAGTCGGGCAATGGCTCCTAACAAATACCTTGGTTAACGTCGCATCTTTGTAGTGTACTTAAAAACAAAGAAAGATGAACCTGAAACACATATCCGTTTTCAATTTAATTGAAATCTTCAGACAGACAAAAAAATCGCAAATACAACCTATTAACACAGAGACCCATTGCGAACAAAAACACCATCACGATTTCTATTGTGATGCAGAGCACCCTTTTATATCCATTTAAAAATAATTTAATACGAACAGTTATTAGGGCGAAGGATTTCATATTGATATTCTTAATCGCGGAAATGACACAAAATTTTAATGATTATGAGCACATTTAAGGTACCCACAAGAGAAGAAGTAGCAACAGGCAACCAAGCGATTTTTGACAATCTAGAAAACGCCCTAGGTTTTGTACCCAACCTGTACGCTACCTACGCACATTCAGAAAATGCACTAGGAAATTATTTAGCACTTAGTGGTGCAAAAACCTCCCTAAATGCAAAACAAAAAGAGGTGGTAAACTTAGCTGTGAGCCAAGTGAACGAATGTCTGTATTGTTTGGCAGCGCACACGGCAATAGGAAAAATGAACGGTTTTAACGATGACCAAATTCTAGAGCTAAGAGCTGGGAAAGCCTCTTTTGATTCAAAATTGGACGCTTTGGCCAAATTGGTAAGGAATATGACCGAAAACAGAGGTAGTACTGACACCGCTGTTGTGGAACACTTTCTGAATAGTGGTTGGACGAAAGAAAACTTAGTTGATACCATAGTACTGGTAGGCGATAAGACCATCTCTAACTACCTTCACAAAACTACCGATGTACCTGTAGATTTTCCGGCAGCACAACCTTTAGTGGCTGTAATAGCTTAAATAAAACGTAGATCCTCCGTTACAAGTAGGGTCAAAAAATAGAAATTTATAAAAACTCCCGTAACACGGAAAATTAAAATTAAGTACTTATGAAAAAATTAATAGCAGTAGCAGTAATCGCATTAGGAACTGTATTCAGTACAAATGCGCAGGATAAAATGATGGGAGAAACTTCTAAGGTCATCGCGTTGGAACAGATTTCTGGAGAGTTTATTCAGAAAGGGCTAACCGTATCTGAAGGCACCTATGTCTTTGAAATTTCAAATAACGCAGTTGGGCATAATGTAGGATTTGTATTGGCTAAAAAAGGAAGTGATTTAGCAAACCCGGAGAACCATATCCAAACGGCATATGTAACGGAGCAAGTCGCCAACGGACAAAAGCAAAGTTCAAAACCTACAACCTTGACAAAGGGAGAGTATGTTTACTTTTGTCCTTTAAACCCAACAGCAACTGATAACACCTTAACGGTTAAATAGATAGTTTTGAGTTGAGTGTTTGGACTCCCATATAGAAAATTTCTATACGGGAGTCTTTTGCTAAAAATCGAATTTTAATTGCACCAAAATGGTTTCTTCATCCGTCTTAGTTTTTTCCTTTTTGTCCGTATTTAGATTGGCAAGGGAGATACCCAATAAACGAACAGAATTTTGAAGTTCTTCTTGATACAATAATTCCTTGGCCGTTTCTAGAATAAGGTCTTTATCGGCAACATAGTAAGGCAAGGTTTTACTACGGGTATTTAGCGTAAAATCGCTATATTTTATTTTTAATGTGATGGTTTTCCCTGCGATGTCCGCTTTTTTTAATCTGCGTTCCAGTTCTTCGGCTATCCTGTCCAAACGCTCCAGCATAAAAATTTCACTACTTAGATTTTCGTTAAAGGTACGTTCCGCACCAACAGATTTTGGAATTCGATGGGGTTTTACCTCGCTTGTATGAATACCTCGTACCACATTAAAATAATAGTTGCCGTTCTTTCCAAAGTATTCTCCTAGGAATTCGGCCGATTTTTTTTTTAAATCCTTTCCGGTAAAAATACCGAGTTGGTACATCTTGTCAGCAGTAACTTTTCCAACGCCATAGAATTTTCTAATTTCTAAATCGGCTAAAAATTGGAGAACCTCCTCTGGGTTAACTGTTTTTTGTCCGTTGGGTTTGTTGATGTCGCTGGCAACCTTGGCTATGAATTTATTTATAGAAATCCCGGCGGAGGCATTAAGACCTGTTACTTCAAAAATTCGTTGCCGAATTTCCTTAGCTATTAACGTTGCGGAAGGGTTACCCTTTTTATTGGTGCTTACGTCTAAATATGCTTCGTCTAAGGACAAGGGCTCTACCAAATCGGTATATTCAAAGAAAACGGAGCGTATTTTTTGTGAGATTTCCTTGTATCTATCAAACCGTGCTTTTACAAAAATAAGTTCTGGGCAATTCCGTTTGGCTAAAACGCTGCTCATGGCACTGCGCACACCAAATTTCCTTGCTTCGTAACTCGCGGCGGCAACGACACCACGCTGGGAACTTCCGCCTACTGCAATAGGTTTACCCCTAAGTTCAGGATTGTCCAACTGCTCCACGGAGGCATAGAAGGCATCCATGTCTACATGAATTATTTTTCGCAAGGGAAAATCGGATTCCATATTGTAAATTTATAACAACTAAATCTAGTTTATAGAATGATTGAAATCGAACGAAAATTTTTAACAATATCTAGCGAATTTAAGACTGATGCTACCGCTAAGACTAGAATAGTACAAGGATTCTTGAATACAAATCCAGATAGAACAGTAAGGATCCGTATAAAGGGTGAAAAAGGGTATATTACGGTAAAAGGAAGGTCCAATCTGGCAGGCACTTCTAGATTTGAATGGGAAAAGGAAATTCCTATACCCGAGGCGGAAGCCTTGCTTGAACTCTGTGAAAAAGGGATTTTGGAGAAAACCAGATTTGAGATTCCCTGTGGCAATCATATTTTTGAAGTGGATGAGTTTCAGGGATTGAATTCGGGTTTGACGGTAGCAGAAGTCGAACTAAGTTCGGAAGAAGAAGTATTTCAAAAGCCCGGATGGTTAGGAGAGGAAGTAACTGGGCAAATCAAGTATTACAACTCTCAGTTAAGCCACACACCATACACTACTTGGAAAATTATTTAGTAATAACTATTTTTTTGGTTGTGAGTCTGAGCTAATTATCGCTATAGGAGTTCCATTATAAGTAGCCATCTCTAGAATATATGCTGGCCTACAGCATTCCCTTCCCAGGCTAATTTATTTTGAAGTTCAACATTAAGGTATCTGTTTCTGAATCATTTAAAATTACTTGGTAGGCAGTGGTCCCTGTAACACCGGAAATAGCTATTGTTATCCTGCTCGTATCTGTAACGTTACCAAAGTCATTTACCTGTGTCTCACCGTTGAAAACCTTTATAGATTCTAAACTATAGGTTTCATTTGTTATAAGGTTCTCCCCTTCTGCATTTACCAGCTCTATACTTAGTGTTTGTCCAGCGCAAGATACTATGGCGCAATCGTCCTGTTCTTGAGTGTTCTCATTACAACTCGCAAGAAATAATAACGAAAACAAAATTAATAATTGGCTTACCCTCATGTAGCCTAGATGTGATTTTTATGAAAGGTTGCATAGAAAAATAAGAATCCTAGATAATTGTATCATTTTGATAGTACAATGAAACAATGATTTTAGGTTGTTTATTCAAAACCTTTTAAATGCGTTCGTACCCAATCAAAGCTATCCTCTATATGAAGAAAAACCTGAGTTTCTGGAACTAAATCCGGAATTATATCTATGGACGTTAGCAAGTCTTTAGGTTGTTCTTGTAATCCAGTAAGCACTACTTTGATATCTTTTAAAGCCAAATCTAAAATTGCATTTTCTAGCGCGTATATTCCGGATTGATCCGCATAGGGAACCCTGTCCATTCGAATCACAAGTACTTTGACGCCTTCATCTATATTTTTAACCTGATCTTGAAAGTGTGATGTAAAACCGAAGAACAAAGGGCCGTATAAATGTTTGATATAGATTTGGTCTTTAAATTTTTCAAAGAAATCGACCTCATCTTCCCATGGTTTTTCACCATCAAAGCCTGCTAAAGTACCAACTTGCATACCTTCTTCACCAATATCGCTGGCTCGTTTCATAAAGAGGAGGGCGGCGAGAGTTATTCCAATACCCACTGCTTGAATCAAACTTCCAAAAGTCGTCCAAAGTAGTACTAAAATAAGAACAGCTGCATCTGCCCTCGGGACTACCTTTAAATGCCGAAGTCCTTTTAGGTCAACAATTTTAAACCCGATAGGTATCAAAATTCCGGCTAAAACAGCTAATGGAATATAGGCTGCCAAAGAACTCAGACCTAATAAAATAGTCAATAAAAAAGCACCGTGTAAGGCTCCGGATAAGCGAGTTCTACCGCCAGAGTTTATATTTACAACGGTCCCTTTTGTTGCACCTGCACCTGGGATACCGCCAATTAAAGCTGCGACCATATTACCAATCCCTTGGCCTATCAATTCACGGTTACTATTGTGTTTGGTTTTAGTCATGTTATCCGCAATGACAGAGGTCAGTAGGGAGTCAATAGAACCCAAAACTGCTAGTACCATACCGTATTCCAAGACCAAAAAGTAAGCGCTAGGATCAATCGTGAACAAACCGTCTAATTGTAATGAAGGCAATCCTGAAGGAATCTCACCAATAATGGGAACATCCCATTGGATAAAATAAGCAAAAACAGAAACGGCAATCAATGCGACCAGGGGACTCGGAACTGCTTTGGTTATTTTTGGAAATAGATAATAAATGACTACTGTCATACCTCCCAAAACTAACGCTTGCCAATTAAAATCACTAAATAATCTTGGCAGGTCCGCCATTACTTTAAGGGTAGATTTAGCAGAATCTAGACCTAAAAACGGAAATATTTGAAGTATGATAATAATCAAACCAACCCCACTCATAAATCCTGAGATTACCGGGTAAGGAAAGTACTTAATATACCCAGCAATATTTATCAACCCAAAAACAATCTGTAAGGCTCCACCAATTAAAAAACTAAGCAGTATGATACCCATGGCATCCTGTAAACTACCAGCTACGTCAATGGCATTAGCTACCAACGCTGCCGATACGACGGTCATTGGACCAGTTGGCCCGCTAGCCTGTGTTGCTGTACCACCAAAGATTGCCGCTAAAATACCTACGGCAATGGCTCCATACAGTCCTGCAATGGCTCCTAGTCCAGATTGAACACCAAAGGCTAAAGCTAATGGAAGTGCTACGACACCTGCAACAAGACCACCAGTAACGTCACCTTTAATATTACTGAAATCAAAAATATCTTTAAACATAATTCAGGTTTAGGGTTGGTAAAGGGTTGTTTTTAAAGAAAATCTACCGCTCCTGTATCCATATCATAGATGCCACCAATAATTTTGATTTCTCCTAGGCTCTCCATCTCTTTTAAAATGGGGCTATTAGCTTTAATATCTATGATTGTTTTTTTAACATTGCTCTCGCAAGCCATGTGTACAAATTCAGGATTCTTAGAAGTCCTGTCCCCATCGTACTTCAGAGACTTCACTGCAGGTCTTATCTTAGACAGCATTGCGGTTATATTTCCAAGTTTTACATTGTCTACCGCCGCTTTTACAGCTCCGCAATGTTCATGTCCTAAAACTAAAATCACTTTTGAACCTGATACCTTGCATCCAAATTCCATACTACCCAAAATATCCTCGTTTACAAAATTACCAGCAACACGCGCTACAAAAATATCACCGATACCCTTGTCAAATACATCTTCTACCGGTACACGGCTGTCTACACAAGATAGGATAAATGCTTTTGGAAACTGGCCATCTACGGTCTTCCGTATTTGTTTCGTATGGTCACGTGCTGTAAGTTCTCCTTCAACAAACCTTTGGTTGCCATCCTTTAAGCTTTGAATTACAACGTCTGGAGTTAAGGCCGCTTGCTCGTCTGCAGTTAGTACTTTCTCTATCAAAGGGGTTATTTCTCTTGTTCGAATTTCTCCTGATTCTGACTCTACGTGTATGGTTAATTTCTTGAATGGACTCATAGCTATTTTCTTTATTGGTTATAACCTCATAAAAGTAGGTGCTGAATCGTCAATTCTAAAATTTATTCTATAACAAAAGGTTATGGAATACATTAATAGAACTAACAATATGAATGAAAATCATTTAATTACGGGGATGCAAAACTATGATGTCTTAAATAATTATAAAATAAAGAGTATGATGCAAAGGAATTATAGTATTGGCTAGTATTTTTAGATGTGATCAAAGAACTAATAGAACATAAGGAATAGGGTCTATTTTGCCATAATACCATCCTTTTCAATAAGGAGTATGGTTTTTAAAGCGTCAACGGTTACGCTACCACTTTCAAAGAGAAAGCGTTTTTCATATAGTTTGTTGTCCGAATAATACGTAATAAAAAACTCGTTGTTAAGGGTAAGAACATCTTCTTGAACTACCTCTATTTTTTTAAATGATTTTGCCGCTACGACGCCAATAGCGTGTCGCATGGTTGATGTTTTTCTTTCGTCATCAAAACCTTTGGAAACTACCATAACCATCTCTATGGGAGAATTTGTATCGTTTAGCACATAAGCATTCCAGTCTTTGGACAAAAACTCCTCGTTCCATTCATGTATCAATGCCACATGTACACCTTTTGCAATAGGTATTTCGATGTCCTTTTTCATAAAAATAATGTGGGTGTTAAGCTATGAGAGAGGTTTGGTGTAAATTTTAAAGTGCACTTTTAAACTGTTCTAGGAATCTAATGTCGTTTTCGCTCAGTAAACGTATATCGGAAATTTGATGAAGTAGCAATGCAATACGATCTATTCCCATTCCAAAAGCAAACCCAGAATACTCCTCTGAATCTATGCCACAATTTTTAAGTACATTAGGATCTACCATACCGCAGCCCATAATTTCTAGCCACCCAGTACCTTTGGTCATTTTATAGTCCGTTTCTGTTTCAAGGCCCCAGTATACATCTACTTCTGCACTAGGCTCGGTAAACGGGAAATAGGAGGGTCTTAGGCGAATCTTGGACTTTCCAAAAAGCTCAGTGGTAAAGTATTGTAAGGTTTGTTTTAAATCTGCAAAAGACACATCCTTATCAATATATAATCCTTCAACTTGATGAAAAAAACAGTGGGAGCGTGCAGAAATGGCCTCGTTTCTATATACTCTACCCGGAGATATCGTACGAATGGGAGGTTTGTTATTTTCCATGTAACGCACTTGAACGGATGAGGTATGTGTACGCAACAGAATGTCTGGATCAGTCTGTACGAAAAAAGTATCCTGCATGTCGCGAGCTGGATGGTATTCCGGTAAATTTAATGCAGTAAAATTATGCCAATCGTCCTCGATTTCCGGACCTTCTGAAACATTAAAACCTATGCGCGAAAAAATCTCAATAATTTGGTTCTTTACGATTGATATAGGATGCCTAGCACCTAATTCAATAGGATTGCCAGGCCTTGTAAGATCTCCATAGTTTCCTTTTTCTTCAGAAGAGTTTTCCAACGCATTCTTGAGTTCGTTTACTTTGTCAGTTGCAGTTTGTTTTAATTGATTTATGGTTTGGCCAAATTCTTTTTTTTGTGCGTTTGGCACATTTTTGAACTCAGTAAAAAAGTCGTTCAACAATCCTTTTTTACCTAGGTATTTTATCCGAAAGGTTTCGATGGCTTCTTTCGTGTTTGCAGAGAACTTTTCTACTTCTGCAATATGCTCTTTTAATGTATTAATCATGGATTTCTTTAATGAGACAAATTTAATACATTTTACTGAACCTCGATTTTGTTTGCTTACAACATTTGTTACCTGAAAAGGCTCCGAACTTATACGGGGCCTTCCATTTTTCTACCTCAAAAAGGAGCGCTCTTAATTTTTGATAAGCTATTTAAAAGTCATTGGTTAGATGTTGTTCTTACATGGTTCTTAATCCAAGTGGTGCAGTTCTCGAAAGTATCAAAAACATGAGCTTCGGGAATAAAATCTGGAATAATATCGATACGTTCCATCATATACCTTGGCTGTGGTAAAAGTTCGACAAACAGAACTGTAATATTATTTTTATTTAATTCTTGAAGCGCGTCTTCCATCGCATATAGCCCCGATTGGTCCATGTATTCCATTCGGCCCAAACGTAGAACAGCATAGTTGGCCGTTTTTGGAATTTGATCAGTTAAGATTTGAAAATCGCCAGTTGTACCAAAGAACAATGGTCCTTTCACATGTTTAATAAACACTTCTTGTTTTAGGGCCGAAGGAAAGTTTGCTTCGTCTGCCCAAGCAACTTCGTCGGTTAAAGATTTTACATCAGACCTCAGGGCCATCAGATCCCCCATTTTTTTCATAAACATCAACGACGCTATAATAAGACCTATTCCCACTGCATAAACAAGATTCCAAAATGTAGACAGAACCATCACTATAAGCATAATAAGGACTTCAGAGCTTAATTTTAAAGGTCCAATTTTGATGTCTTTAGGAAGATTAGGAATTGCCTTAAGTCCTTTATAATCCATAACTGAAATACCAACTGTTATAAGGATACCAGCCAATACCGCTGCGGGAATTTGTGAGGCAATTGGCCCTAAGGCCAAAAGAACAATTAATAACAGAAGGCCAGCGATCATACCAGATAAACGGGTCTTGCCTCCGGAATTAATATTAACTACTGTACGTATTGTAGCACCCGCTCCTGGAAGACCTCCGAAAATCGCAGCGATACTATTTCCTATACCTTGGCCTATTAGCTCTTTATTGGGTTTATGTTTGGTCTTGGTCATATTATCTGCTACGACAGATGTTAATAGCGAGTCTATAGCGCCCAGCAGAGCTAATGTCAATGCAGTAAATATGTACGGACTTACAGCACCAAGTTTAAACTCTGTAAAAATCTCTAGATTAGGCATAGGAAAACCTTGTGGTATTTCCTCTATAGTGCGATAATCGAGTCCCAAGGCGTATGCAGCTCCAGAAACTAAAAGCAACCCCACTAAGGTGCTAGGTACTGTGCTGGTAATGCGTTTAAAACCATATATTATAAAGATGGTGATTAAGGCTAAAGCCAATTCCAACCAATTAATGTTACTTAGCGCTTTCGGAAGTACCTTTAACGCTCCTAAAACCCCTGAAGCTTCCTTTGCTGCCAACGTTTCGGCTTCTGCCATAACGGTAGCCTCTGTAATCTCTCCAGAACGTGCGATGGTTTGTTCAAAATTTTCTAAAACCAATATACCCTCATTGGCCTCTTCTTTTAAGATGTTTTCCAATATTAATTCCTCTGCTTGAGGTTTAAATGGTGTTACCCATGACAGATCTTCTTTTGGGTAATAGCCTAAAGCGGGCAATATCTGAGTGACGAGAATAATTACCCCTATGGCAGTCATAAAGCCTGATACGACAGGATAGGGGATATACCTTATGTACCTACCTACACCGATGATTCCTAGTCCAATTTGCATTAGGCCCGCCAATAAAAACACTGTTAAAATAGCAGGTAGTGCTTTTTCTACACTACCGTCAAATGTGGCGATAATCCCGGCTATAACAACCATGCTTACCGCGGTCATTGGTGCTGTTGGGCCTGAAATTTGAGTGTTCGTGCCACCAAAAAGTGCGGCGAAAAAACTAATGAATATGGCACCGTAAAGACCTGCTGTAGGACCTAGACCGGAACTCACACCAAAAGCGAGTGCCAATGGTAATGCAACTATACCGGCAGTAATACCCCCTAAAAGATCTCCTTTAAAGTTTGAAAATAAATTTTTAATCATTGGGTTGAGTGTTATTTGATGTGCTGATTATACTATTTTAAGCTTGTTGCCGTCTATACTCGTTGAACAGAATTTTTTGTACTATAGTGTTCTATATAGTCGGCTGTATTTGTAGGGCTATGTTAATGATGTTAAAAAAACTACGAAACCATATTCATAGCTTTCTATTCAATTGTCTGATATTGGATTATTCATAAAAAGACACTTCTCCAGAAGAGAGATCATACATTGCCCCTATTATTTTTATTTCACCGTTTTGTTCCATATCATACAAAATTCTACTGCGTTCCCGAATATTTCCAATAGTTTGAATAACGTTCTCTTCGGATACCCGATCTACGAATTCTAGGTTTTTAGAGTTTCTTAACTGCGAATCCTTTGGCTCTTTTACGGCAACTACGGCGGGTTCCAATTTATTTATTAGCAACGTAAGATTGCCCATTCTGGCATGGTCGCATGCTCCTTTAATTGCTCCACAACTGGTGTGGCCCAGAACAACTATTAATTTGGTTCCTGCAAGTTTACAGGCAAATTCCATGCTTCCCAAAATATCTTCATTAGAAAAATTACCTGCAATTCTTATACTAAAAATATCGCCAAGTCCTTGGTCAAATACCAATTCTGCCGAGACCCTAGAGTCGATACAACTAAGAATCGTTGCGAACGGAAATTGTCCTTCACTCGTATCGTTAACTTGCTCCAAAAGGTTTCTATGCGCTTTCAGATTATCTTGGAATCTTTGGTTTCCCTCCTTTAAATATTGTAATGATATTGCGGGCGTAATATTGGATTGTGATTCTTTTGTATGTGCTTTCATTTTTGTTTTATTAAGAGTGCATCACTTCTGTTACTACTGAATTGTGGCCTATTTTAAGTGTTGTTCTAGGAAATCTAAAGGCTAAATCCTTTTACAAGGGAAATTAATTTTTTAAAAATTAATAACTGTTGTTTAGCTTCTATTTTTGGTAGTGGAGTACTTGTTAAGTCCTCGGCTTTCGCTTTTAGAAGTTAAATTAGCATGAAACCAACAGCTATCTCTTTTAAATATTTTCAAGCATTTATTGGGAAATAATGCCACTAAAAAAGGAAGTTATACCCATTATTCAACAATGAATGAGTTTTGTAAAAGTTAGATGGCACAGTCCTTGGTTTATTTTGTAAATGTCTTATCTGGGCGGTGGAAGAAAAATTTCTAACGAGCTGTTATCGTAACGTTCCCAGGATATGCTAGAGCTATTAGGACGCGATTGAACAAGGGTCGAATTAAGCTGATACTCATTAACAAAAACTCCTTTATCTACTGCCTCTTCTTTTTGATCATCTTCACCAAGCTGAAAAAACATGGTAATCTCCATGTTCATATCCGTTATCATAATAGTTGCAGGAGCTATTATGATAAAAGAGAAAAGTAGGGAAAAGAATACCGCCAAGAAAAGCTTCATAGTAACACAGTTACAAAAAAGCAAAGATAAAAGTATTGCTATCGAAATATGTTAAAATTAACTAAAAATCTTTCAATAGCTTTAAATATTCAGAAGGTATCCAGCCCGTTTTTCCATCGGTAAGTGTTATTTTTTTCCAGTCGTTAAGTTCTTCGAGCACATTAACCTTAGTGCCAGCATGCAAGACAAAAACTTCATTGCTCGTCGTATTAGGTTCTGCTTGTATACCAATTTCATCAGCAAAAATAATGGCCGGACGCTTGGCGTTAAAATCGCTTTGAGCGATATAGGCGAACCCAATGGTGATTATGGAAATAAATAAGCAGGTAATACTTCCAATAAATGCCCACCTTTTTCTTGAAGAGTACCTAGAATAATAGAATAAAATATACAGCAATACAAACAGGAACATGAAAGCAACAGCCAAATAGGCCCACTGGTCAAAGTGGAGTGTATTGGTTATTTTTTTATAGAATCGTGCCAAACCGGTTTCGGGTAGCGTGTCTATGGCGTCTAAGGTCATTTGCTGTGCGTAGCCCAAATTATTTAGTATTTCAGCATCATTGGGTGCTAGTATCAGTGCTTTTTCATAGAAATAGATACTATTAGGAATGTCGTTTAATTTGTAATAGGAATTGCCAAGGTTATAATACAGCTCAGCCGAATGTTCACCACTATCCAAAATAGTTTTATAAAGTTCAATGGCTGTTTCATACGCTCCATCGTTGTAAGAAGCAGTAGCTTTATCAAAAACAGGTGTGTTCTGCGCGGTGCCCACAAGGCCAAAAAATAAAAGATATATGATGATGTTATTTTTCACGGTATTATACTTGCTTATCTATTAGCGATATTACTTCACTTGCTTTTTCGTAGTCTTGTTGCATTTGTACATTGGAGAATGGGCTATATCTAGCTGCTTCGCAGTTTTTTAGTAATGCTACAAAGCCGTTTATTGTAGCTTCATCTACATTTTTTTGTAGTAGTAGTTCAGATATCTTGTCCTTACTGAACTCTGAGGTCTCGATTTTCAATTTAGCTTTTAGATAATTATGCAGTGCTTTTTCCAATGCTACATAAAAGGACTCTTTGTTACCCAATTCTTTCTTTGCTTTTGATAAGTAGCGTTTGGCCAACCGGTTGGCTTTTTTTACTTTGTTTCCCATGACATCACTTGCAATTTCCTCTCGTTTTTTACGAAACAAAATCGCGAGAGGAATAAATAGTAAGGGTAGCAATAACAGTGAATAAAATAGATTGGATCTAAAGAAATACGTATTGCTAACGGGACTAAGATTCGCGTTTAGCTTTATAAAGTTAAACTGACTATTAGCTGCAATTACGCTCTGTTTGTTTGTGCTAGACATATTAAGGTCACCACTTGCAGCACTGTTAGGCCCTTCCAAAACGTTTATGATAATTTCACTAGAATTTAGGGTAGTATAGGTCTCGGTATTGGGGTTAAAAAAACTAAAAGGTATGGATGGTAATGGATATTTACCTCTAAATGAAGGAACAATAGTATAACTGTTGTTTATTTTTCCTTGCATACCACCTAGTGTGGTACGTACCCCTTCTGTAAATTCTGGTTCGTATACCTCTAAGGAACTGGGAAGGTCCAGTTCTGGCAGTTTAAATAGTTTTAAGTTTCCTTTTCCTGTTACTTCAACAACCGCTTGCAAGGACTCCGAAGCGTTTAGACTTGGCTTGCTCGTAGTGACCGAAAAATCAAAATCACCTACAGCACCGTTAAAATCTGCTGGCTGATTTTCTAATGGTAGTGCTTTTACATTAATGGTTCTGTTACCGGCAGAAACTGTTTTATTGGTTTGAGCATAAACTCTTCCACCAAAAAAGTCACGTTTATTAGTAGGTACGTCTACGGTAACATCCAACGAAAGCGGTTCTATATCTAGCTTACCTGATTTCTGAGGATACAAAACCACCCTCTTTAATATGACATAGCGATAGGGTTTTCCTTTAAAAGTTCCATTTTTGGCATTTAGGCTGGTAACTTTAATGTCTTGGCTCCAAAAATTATTGTATTTCGGATTGTCTAAAGGTTGATAGTTGGATACGCTTATAGACGGGCTTACATATAACTTATAGACTACGGTAATCGCTTCGTTCATGTAGGGATTACTCTTAGAAACTTCAGCTACCAAATGAAGGTTTTCATCCGCGATATCGTCTGCGGTCATCTGGTCGCTAGGCTTATCTACGGCAGCGGTAACCTCAATATCCTCAGGTAGCGATTTATAGGTTTTTCCACCAATTATGATAGTTGCTTGATTGATCCTTAGTTTTCCCTTGGCTGTTGGAGCCAAGGTATAGGAGTAGGATTTGGAATAACTACGCACACCGTTTACCCATGAAGAGCTTATGGATTGAGATGGTCCCATGAGCACTTTAAAACCAGCAAAGTCGGGCGGATTAAAATTGTCTCCATCCTTGTTCATGGTAAAATCTACGCGCAAGCGTTCGTTAAGCCCTAGTTTAGGCTTGCTTAACTTCATTTCAAACGTAACGCCAGCCGCGTCTTGTGCTTTTAAAATCAAGCCAAACAGAAATATGCTTACGAATACGATACCTTTTTTAAAATCCATCTTTATACTACCAGTCCTTTTCTGTTTTTACTTTTGCCCCTTGCACTTTCTTTGCATCAATTTTTTCCTGTACTTTCTTTTCTGCGTTTTGCATCGCCCGTAACAGGTTTTCTACTTGTTGTTTGGAGAGTTGGTTGGGTTTGGGCTGAGGTTGATCTTTTTGGTTATCTCCTTGTTCGGGTTTTTTATTTTGTTCTTTTTTGTCATCGCCATCACCCTCCTTATTTTCATCTTCATTTTTGTCACCCTTATCATCTTCGTCTCCTTCATCTCCCTTGTCGCCTTCGTCTTTCTTATCCTGATCTTTTTCGTCTTCGTTGTCTCCTTCTTTATCCTGATCTTCTTTATCGTCCTCCTTGTCCTTATCTTTTTGGTCGTCTTTGTTATCCTCGTTCTGGTCCTTGTTTTCTTCGTCCTTTTTCAAGAGTTCCTTGGCTAGGGCCAAATTATAACGGGTTTCCTCGTCGGTAGGGTCGTTTCGTAAACCTTCTTTATAGGCTTCCACCGCTTTGGCATAGTCCTTACGCTTCATAAAAACATTACCCATATTATGGTAGGCATTGTGCTTTTCTGTTTTGGCTGTAGCGCTTTCGCCAGCTTCTTTAAACCTACCAAAGGCTTCACTATAGGTTTCATTGTTATAGTAAGCATTACCAAGGTTAAAAGGGGCTGCTGCGTTTTGTGGACTTTTGGAAATAGCTACTCTATAATCAGCTTCGGCAGCGATAAAATTATCTTCTGACAGTTTTTTATTCGCTTCCCAAGTATAATTTTTTGAGTTTCTAAGACTTTTTTCTTTTGCCTTTAAGTCTTCCTCTTGTGCAAAAGACAGTGTCGATACAAAAAACACCAATAATACGACCATGAGTTTTTTCATCTTAATCTATCTGTTTTTCGTTGAATAAATTCAATTTTTTCAACCATTTTGTTTTTCGATCTAAAACAAAAATCTCTAGAAATAGCAGCAAAAGCCCTGCACCTAGAAACCATTGAAATTGATCTTTGTATTCAGCAAATTGCTTGGCCTCAAATTCTTTCTTATCCATTTGAAGTAGCTCTTCTTTTATAATTTCTACAGCCTCTTCTGTATTGGAGCCATTAATATATTTCCCATTACCTTCATCTGAGATGTCAACCAGTATTTCTTCGTTTAATTTGGTAATGACTACTTCGCCTTGCGAATCTTTCTTTAAACTTTCTAGAATACCGTTTCGCTTTAGGGGAATCGGAGCTCCTTTGGATTTTCCAACACCGATGGTATAAATTCGAATACCTTCATCTACGGCGTCTTCAACGGAGTTCAACGTGGTGCCTTCGGAGTGGTCTTCCCCATCAGAAATTATAAAAAGGACTCTGTTGGTCTGTTCATCATCATCGTAAAAGGTTGTTGCTAATTCTATGGCCTCGTTTATGGCAGTACCTTGAGAGCTCAACATATCGGTATTCATACTCTGCAAAAACATTTTTGCCGCGCCATAATCCGTGGTAATAGGCAGTTGCGGGAATGCTTGTCCTGCATAGGCAATGATACCAATACGATCGCTTGCCAATTGGTTAATAATTTCCGACACCAATCTCTTAGCTTTTTCTATTCTGTTGGGCGCAATGTCTTCCGCGAGCATACTTTTTGATACATCTATAGCGAAAACAATATCGACACCTTCCCTTTTTACCGTTTCTAGCTTGGTGCCTATTTTAGGATTCACAAGCCCTATAATCAATCCACAAAGGCCTAAAAGAAAAAGAATGAGTTTTAGGGTGCCTTTGTAATAGGAGCGATTAGGTGTCAATCTTTTTAAAAGGAGGTCATTTGCAAACTTCTGCTGCGTCTTCTTTTTCCAGACGAGCAAAATCAAAAATAGTATGATAATCACCGGTATGATGAGTAGTAAATAAAAATATATTTTCTCGTCTAACTGTATCATGATTTATACAAAACTTCTAAATACTGTGTTTCTTAATAACCATTCTAGAAGCAACAAAATACCTGCAATCCATATCCAAGGCCTAAATTTTTCCTCGTAACGGTAGTATTTGAATTCTTCTATCTCGGTTTTTTCCAATTTGTTTATTTCATCATAGATTTCCTCTAGGGTCTCGTTATTGGTAGCCCTAAAATATTTACCACCTGTTACTTTGGCTATATCTTTTAATAATTCCTCATCTATTTCTACTTGCCGCATTCCGTACCTAAAAGAGCCGTCGGCATTGTAAGCAATTGGCGAAAGGGCATTTCCGTTGGTACCCAAGCCAATCGTATAGGTTTTTATGCCAAACTCAATCGCTAGGTCGGCGGCGGTTTGAGGTTCAATAAAGCCAGAATTATTGACACCGTCCGTTAAAAGAATAATAATTTTACTTTTAGCCTTGCTATCTTTTAGTCTATTTACTGAGGTAGCTAATCCCATACCTATAGCAGTACCGTCTTCTAATTGCCCATACGTAATATCCTTAAGGGAGTTAAGTACGATGGACTTGTCTGTGGTTATGGGAGTTTTGGTGTATCCTTCACCGGCATAGGCTACTAATCCTATGCGGTCGTTAGGTCTTTGTTTAATAAAATCGGCTGCAACTTTCTTTAACGCTGCCAAACGATTTGGTTTAAGGTCACGGGCCAACATACTAGAAGAAACATCTATGGCCATAACAATATCTATTCCCTTCGTAGTTTTTGTTCTGGTAGAAATATCCTCGGTTTGCGGTCTAGCCATCGCTACGATAATGGCACCAAGTGCCAACATGCGAAGTATAAAAAGCAGCGGTTTAAGTTTTGGTAAAAAACTAGGATTACTGAATCCTTTTAAACTTGATATACGAACAGATGCGGTTTCTTCCTTTTGCTTAAAGAAATACCAAACAATGGCGAACGGCAATAATAGAAATAGCCAAAAGAAATCTGGATTTGCGAATGTTATATTCTCTAACATCTAAATTTCTGTTTTTACTTCAACAGTGGTTAATATTCTATCTACAATGTCCTGTGCGTAGGGATCTTCGTTTAGCCAGGTTAAAATAATATATTGCTGAAACCCTTTACCTCCAAACAACAAAACGGTGTATTTTCCTTTTATTAATTCCTTGGAATCCGGTACAGCAAATTTACCGCTGCCATACACTTTTAGACCTTTAACACCGCTAATGGTAATGAAGTCTTCTTGCTTTGTTATGATGTTCTTGGCTCCTTGGCTTTCGAAGTTTTTGATTATTTGTTCTATCGTCTGGGTAAAATCTGGTTCTGCCTCTTGGCTTAAGGTAACTGAGGTTGTAGCTACTGTAAAAAGTCCTACAGCACTTCTGTAGGCGAATGCTTGTATCTCACTAATGTTTGCCTTTGCCTCTGGCGGAAGTTTAATTTCTTGCCTTACAAGGACTTTAGGCGTTTCTACAATAATAGGAGGGAATCCGTATCGGCTAGACACCCAATCACCCTCTAATAGTTCCAAAGTGGGGTTGCCTATTGCAGAATCCTTAAGATAGGTAAAGCCATATTTGAAACCTGCTACAGTGCCGCCAATAATCAATAATGCTGCTAAGGACACCAATCCCAAGATGACTTTTTTCTTTTGATTCTTACGTTCCAATTCTTCCTGATACTCTGCTAATTGCATGAGTTCCTCCGCAGTAGGTTCAGGGATGGCCTCATGGGTTTTTTCTACAATCTGACCTACAGTTTTTCGATCTTGTTCGGCAATCGACATAGACGGTTTCGATTTGGCGAATTTCACTAAATCTGCGGTCTGGAGGATATTCTTAAACTGATTAATAGTGTCTTTTTCCAACTCTAATTCTCCCGAATCGCTTAATAGTTCAAGTTTCTCTATCAACTGTCCTGTAGTGCTTTCCATGGCCGATATCTGTGCATCTTCTTCCAAATAGGAACGCACGATATCTGTAAGTTCGGAGTAGTATTCCTTAAACTCATCCTGAATTAGGTATTTGGAATTTTCCAAGCGTTTTAATTCCAGCAGTGCTCGATCGTATGGCGGCAGTAGGGCTTCTTTTTCTTCTTCGCTCAATGGTTTTTTTCGGATGACGAACCAATAAAAGAGGCCGCCTAAAACCGCTAGAATAAGAATCCCTCCCAATAGGTACTTCCACCAATCGGGATTTGTTTTTTCAACCGCTATCAAGGGTTTAATATCATACATCTTCTGCGCCAAGGTATCCACAGGAATTGTTTCCACGTTTATTTGGAGCGAATCTGTAAAATAACCAACTCCATTAATTTCTATACGTTGTTTGGGGAGTTTATAAGAACCGGAATCAAATTGTGTAAGCGCGTATATTTTTTGTAATGTGAGGCGGTCTTTTTTTCTTGTAGTATCCGTGGCATAGGCTTCAACCGTTTCTAATGGTGAAAAGGTTTGGCCTTCCGGAAAAATGACTTGGTCGGTAGAATCTATTTCAACGGAAACCTGCCATTGTATTTGTTCACCAATTCTAATATAGGTAGTATCAACTTGGGTGCTTATGGTTGGTTTGGACTGAGAAAATCCCTGGAATCCTATAAACAAGAAAACAACAAGAATACAACCTAGTAGTTTGGAAGCAGAATTGTGGTAGCTTGGCCCAAAGGTCCATGCATAGGTTTTAGTATTGGTCTCTAGCATCATCATCTTCGTTTAAAATAGCCCAATAATTTTTTAACGTAACTCTCATCTACACGACAGTCCAAAACGCCACAACCAGATTTTTTGAATGTTTCTTTAAAATAATCAAGCCTTTCCCTGTGAAATTCTGCATAGGCTTTGCGGACTTTTTTGGAGCCTGTATTTACTAATTGTAGTGCACCTGTTTCTGCATCCATCATCTGTACCATGCCCAGATTTGGAATACGTTCCTCTCGCTCATCGTAAACTCGTATTCCCGTAACATCGTGTTTGTTACCTGTAATCTTCAAGCTGCGTTCGTAATCGGAGGCTATAAAATCCGATAGCACAAAAACTATCGCTTTCTTCTTCATAACATTGGTCAGATACTTTAAAGCCTGTGCAATATCTGTTTTATTGCTTTTTGGTTTAAACTCCAGTAACTCTCTAATGATTCGCAGTACATGCGTCTTTCCTTTTTTTGGCGGGATAAAAAGCTCTACTTGGTCAGAAAACAGAATTAGACCTACTTTGTCATTGTTCTGTAACGCACTAAAGGCCAGGGTTGCAGAAATTTCGGTTACTATTTCGTTTTTAAATTGATTGGCAGTTCCAAATAGTTCAGAACCACTAATATCGGCTACAAGCATCATGGTAAGTTCGCGCTCTTCTTCAAAAACCTTTATATAAGGCTCATTATATCTAGCGGTAACATTCCAGTCTATACTCCGTACATCATCCCCAAATTGATATTGGCGAACCTCGCTAAAGGTCATACCCCTCCCTTTAAACGTAGAATGATATTCCCCACCAAAAATATGGTCGGAAAGACGTCTTGTCTTTATCTCTATTTTACGTACTTTTTTGAGTAATTCCTTAGTATCCATTTGGTTTTAGTAAACAGTTTAGAGTTAACAGGGTGTAATAGCAGAAATTAAAGTAGCTGCTAGTTCTATCTGTAATCTGCTGCTCCTAGGGTACTTCGATCTCGTTTACAATCTTGTTAATGATTTCTTCTGATGTAATATTTTCTGCCTCTGCTTCGTAGGTAATACCTACTCTGTGTCTAAGCACATCAAGCACTACGGCCCTAACATCCTCTGGCACCACATATCCTCTTCGCTTTATAAAAGCATAACATTTAGCAGCGATACCAAGGTTGATACTTCCCCTTGGTGACGCTCCAAAACTTATTAGTGGTTTTAGATTTTCTAGATTATATTTTTCTGGATACCTAGTTGCAAAGACAATATTCAATATATATTTTTCAATCTTCTCGTCCATGTACACTTCGCGAACCGCTTTTTGTGCACTTAGGATTTGTTCTATGGAGACTACCGGATTAACAGTTTCATATTCGCCAAGAAAATTTTGGCGCATGATCATTTGCTCCTCGTTCATCTTTGGATAATCTATTACCGTTTTCAACATAAAACGGTCAACTTGGGCTTCCGGTAAGGGATAGGTTCCTTCCTGTTCTACCGGGTTTTGTGTAGCCATAACTAAGAAGGGCTTGTCAAGAATAAAGGTAGTGTCCCCAATAGTGACTTGTTTTTCCTGCATCGCCTCCAAAAGAGCAGATTGCACCTTTGCTGGAGCACGGTTAATTTCATCTGCCAGTACAAAGTTCGCAAAAATCGGTCCTTTCTTAATAGAGAAGTCATTCTCCTTCATGTTGTAAATCATGGTGCCTACAACATCTGCAGGTAAAAGATCTGGTGTAAATTGTATCCTGCTAAAACTTCCTTTTACAGCTTTGGAAAGCGTGTTGATTGCCAAGGTCTTTGCCAATCCCGGAACACCTTCCAACAAAATATGGCCCTGCCCTAAAAGTCCAATAAGCAACCTTTCAATCATGTGTTTTTGACCCACGATTACTTTGTTCATTTCGGGAATAAGTAAATCTATGAAAGCACTTTCCTGAGCTATTTTCTCATTTACGGCACTAATATCAACTGGCGTATTTTCTTCCATTTATCAATATATATATTAGGTAATGATAGGCTATTCATTTAACAGTTATGCAAATTGAAAATTTATTCACTGAGTAGCTGTTAACGATTGGTTAAAAAAAAGGAAAAGCCCCTATTTTTATGAAGTATTTAAGGGATTCTTTTTAATTTCACTTGGCTATGAAAACATACAAAGGGTAATTAAGGAAACATTGACGATTTTTATCCTCTTAAATGAACACCTTTTAATTATAAAGTGAATTTCAAATAGATGACCAAAACCACCAATTATTCTAGAGTAATCGCAGGAACTATGACTTGGGGCGATTGGGGAAAACAACTTTCGGAGCAGCGAATGGAGCAGTTGATGCACCATTGTCTGGAGCAGCGTATTAGTACTTTTGATCATGCAGATATCTATGGGGATTATACAAACGAGGAGCAGTTTGGGAAAGCATTTGCAACAAGCGGTATTAACCGTGAGGATATACAACTGATAAGTAAATGTGGTATCCAATTCGATGCTAAAAGTAGAAGTAATAACGTAAAACATTATGCCTATGGTAAGGATTATATTATTTGGTCTGCCGAACGTTCTTTAAAAGTATTACAAACAGAGTATTTGGATATGTTTTTGCTACACAGGCCCAGCCCGCTTATGCATCCTGATGAAATCGCGGAGGCAATTACCAAATTAAAAAAGGAAGGTAAGATAAGACAATTCGGTGTTTCTAATTTTAGCACCTCTCAAATTGCCCTAATCGAAACGGTTATACCCGTAGAGGGAAATCAGGTGGAGTTTTCCCTTACTTCCAATACTATTATGGATGATGGGTCCTTGGACGATTGTATGATTAATAAACGTTTGGCCATGTCTTGGAGTCCTTTGGGAAGTTATTTTAAGGAAGATTCGCTTAAGACTAAGCGAATTAAAAAAGTATTAAAAAGTCTTTGTGAGAAGTACAATGCTACCGAAGACCAGTTGTTGTTGAGTTGGGTATTGAAGCATCCAGCCGAGGTCTACCCAGTGGTGGGCACGGCAACACCTTATAGATTGGCAATAGCCATGAAAGCGCTAGAGATTGAAATAGAATTACAGGATTGGTTTCTGTTATTGGAAGCCAGTAACGGATATGAAGTAGCATAAAAATAATTATATGAACCAAACAGTATTTATAACAGGTGCAACGAGCGGAATTGGAAAGGCAACGGCCGAGCTTTTTGCGAAACACAACTATAAATTGGTGCTTTGTGGTAGGCGTCAAGAACGACTAGACCTATTGAAACAGGAATTAGGCGCCCAGACTAGCGTGCACCTTTTAAATTTTGATGTTAGGGAGAAAGCTGCCGTGCAAAGTGCAATCGATTCCTTGCCAGAAGCATTTGCAGATATTTCTATACTTGTGAATAATGCGGGTAATGCGCATGGGATGGACACAATCCAAGAGGGTAGCCTCGAAGACTGGGACGCCATGTTGGATATCAATGTAAAAGGACTCTTATATGTATCGAGAGCCATTTTGCCCAAGATGATTTCTAAAAAAGAAGGACATATCATCAATATAGGCTCTACGGCAGGTAAAGAAGTGTACCCCAAAGGCAATGTGTACTGCGCAAGTAAACATGCGGTTGATGCCATAAACCAAGGAATGCGGATGGACCTGAATGAGCATGGCATTCGGGTTGGAGCCGTAAATCCAGGACTAGTGGAGACAGAGTTTAGTAATGTCCGTTTTAAGGGCGATGAATCACGCGCCAAAAATGCGTACAAAGGCTATCAAGCATTGAAACCGGAAGATATTGCAGACATCATTCATTTTGTTGTTACTCGACCATATCATGTAAATATCGCTGATCTTGTTGTGATGCCCACGGCTCAGGCTTCATCCACTATCATCAATAAAAATTTATGATTAATAAACGCTTATTGGTAAAAAACTTACTCGCCCATAATGACGAGAACAGTTTCTACGACAAAAAGCGTTTTATTGGCATAACTCATAAAGAAGGAAAGGCAAAGTTCTTAAAGCATGTTTGTGCCCTTGCGAACAGCAATCCCAAGAATAATTCCTTCATCGTTGTTGGGGTCGAGGATGAGGACAATAAAATCGTTGGGGTCGATTTTTTTGACGACAGTAAAATTCAAAACCTGGTAAATGCCTATTTGGATAACCCTCCCTTAATCTCCTATGAGAACATTCCATTCCCGCACTTGGAAGAAGGAAAGGTGGTAGGACTCGTTACGATAACCTCCAATGGGAAGGTGTGTTCCTTGCGCAAGAATATATGGAAATACTATGGAGGTTCCGTTTTCTTTCGAGAGGGCAGTATAAGTATGCCCAAGGCTTATGATGTTGAGTTAAAGGATCAAAATTCCCAAGCTGTCGCCACTATTCAACAACACGCCCGAAACAATATAGAATTAACCTTAGACGGGGTAATCGATTTCATCAATAACCGTCATAAAGACCTTGAAAGTGACTACAAGGTGTTCAAGGAGCAGTTTGTGGTGTGTTGGGCAGGGAACAAGAGGGAGGTAAAAGGGCAAACTTATTTTAGTCGAGTAGATATTGAACTAATCAATGAGCAGGTAAAACTATTCTATTCCAATTTAGATGAGGTTACTATAACGTATGACGAGAATTCCTTTGCTACAATGGAGTATGTACGTTTAGGACTTGAGGGGAAACAGCGTTATTATCCGTTGGAAGAATTGATAATTACTTTTCAGGAAAACGGGACCTATCAGATACAAACCGACCTTGTTTTTATGCCACCGCTTTATGATAAAAAAGTTTTGCACCATACCTACAACACCAATAACAGTATACTTGCAAAAATTAAAAATGGTATTGACCTGAACCCCTCTGAAATAGAAGATTTGGCCTACTTGCCTGATACCTATTTAATCTGCTATCTAAACGGATTTGAAGAAGCACGTGACCTAATGGACCTTGCGAGAAGTCTTCTTAAAGATAATTTTACAGAGGTGTACACTTCTTTAAAGGCTGCACTACGAATCCTGAGGAAGGTGGATTATAATTGAGTACTACCAAGCCACACATGCGCATAAGCTTCTAATTCTAAAAGATTGTTTTTAAAACCTACTTTTTCCCCACTGATAAGGTTTACAAGGGAATCCTCAGGAGACATTCCAATAGAATACAACCAAGATACATGTAGGAATTGTGTATGCTCGTCAAAATTGGATATGACCCAAACTTTACTCTTCCCATCGTTACGTTCAAATAGGAAAACATGCTCATTTGGACTCGGATGAATGATGGCGGGTCGCTTATCTGCAAAAACGGATAGTTTTTTTCTGCGCTGTATCATCTTCTTGAGCCCTTTAAAAATTTGACTCGTATGATTTTCAGTAGTAGGTAGCTTTTCAATAGTCTTCCAATCTTGCATGGGCCTGTTTACCCAGCGGCTATCATTTTTGTGGTCAGAATCCTTGGTAAATGAATAGTCGTTCAAGGTGCCGATTTCATCTCCGGCATAAATCAATGGTATTCCGCCATAGCTGAGTATAATGCCGTGTAGCATTAGGATTTTGGATATCGATTGGTCAATTTTTCTTGTGTCTTCTTGTTCCAGTGCTTCTTCCAGACCCAACAAAGAGGCTGCACTTCCTGTAATTCTGCCATCCCCGTTTTTAGGATTATACATAAACATTAGGCCCTTGGCCGGCGACCAGTCCAAACCTCTGGAATAATAGTCTAGTAAAAAATTTCGATGTTCGCTAGGAGACCATCCCATAGCTCTGATAAAATCATCATCATACCCAAGGCCTATATCATCATGGCATCGTATATAATTTATCCATGTACCATCGGCGGGTTTAGTCGTTATTTCTTGTAAGCTTTTATGAAGTAAGGATGTTTTTTTTGTTGCAATAGAGTTCCAAAGCAAGGCCATGAGTGATGCGTTATAGGCAACTTCACATTCATTTCCCTCTAAAGGACCTTCTCCAAAATATTTTATAATATTTCTTGGCGAAACAATCGCTTCGGCAAGTAGAATTACTCCTGGAGCTATGACTTGTAAGCACATTCTGAACAAGGATATAAGTTGATGGGCTTCTGGTAGGTTTTGTGAGTCCGTTCCTATTTTTTTCCAAAGAAATGCTAGGGCGTCAAAGCGAATGACATCTACACCCATATTTGCCAATCTTACCAAATTGGCAAGCATTTCTATAAATACCTCAGGATTGGTATAGTTTAAATCCCATTGGTAGGTATTGAAACAGGTCATTACCCATTTACCCATTGCCTTATCGTACGTAAAACTACCTGGCGCTGACTCTGGAAAAATCTCTGGCATGGTTTTTTCAAATTCATCAGGAATCTGCCTATCAGGATAGGTGTAATAATAGTTTTGATATTTTTCATCCCCGGTCTTGGCCTTTTTCGCCCATTCAAATTCGTCCGAAGTATGGTTCACGACAAAATCGAGCATGAGCACCATATTTTTTTTCCGTGCTTGTTTGGTAAAAGCAGAAAACTCTTTTTTAGTGCCATATTTGGAATCTATTTCATAGTAGCTGTTTACAGCATACCCGCCATCGTTTTCTCCGGAAGGTCTTGTCGTAATAGGCATTAGATGAAGGAAATTCACGCCTAACTCGTCAAAGTAAGTAAGCTTTTCATGCAAGCCCTTTATATTTTTATTAAACCGGTCTACATATAGTTGCATTCCTACCAACCGTTCACTTTGGTACCAATTTCCATCTTGTAAACGTTCTAGGTCTAAGGACTTCAGTTCTTTGGATCTGTTAGAGAACAGTTCTTCCATACGGTTCAAAAGCTGATAAAAAAACAGCTCATTCTTCTCCTTAGGGTAAAGTGAGAAAAACAGAGAACTGATAAGAGACAAGTTGGTAGAGAGCCGTAACTGAAATAAGTCTTCAGGGCTATTTTCACTTTTTTTCCACCTTTTGGAGGCCATTAAGCGATGCAAAGCAGCTTGATTCATACTAGGGAACTAGTTGGTTTTGATAGGGTAATGCCTCTATGGCACCAAAATTAGTTGTGGTAATGGCACCTGCTTTGTTGGCCATGGCTACCATTTTTGTAAGGCTATGTTCTTCCTTTAATATAGACTCCCAATTAGAATGAGCTGCAATTTGTTGCAGAAGACATCCGATAAAGGCATCTCCTGCTCCAGTAGTATCTATGGGTGTTACAGTAATACTAGGGATGGTTTTTCTATAGTGTTTTGTGCTAAGCAAGGTGCCTTCGCTGCCAAGGGTAACCACTATGGTTTCTGTGCCAATCTCATGTAGCACGTCACAAGCTTCTTTCAAATCAGTCTTCCCGGATAATAATTGGGCTTCCTCCAAGCTAAATTTACATAGATGTGATTTTTGGATAAAAGGCATACATTTTTTAATGAACTGCTCTTCTTTGTTTTTCCAAAGATCCTCACGATAATTAGGGTCAAAACTAATAAATGAATTTTGCGTAAGCGCGTCAAATAAATAGCGCCCATAGGCGTCTTCTAGGTTTCCTCCCAACAGCGCTGTAGCGGCTCCAAAATGAACCATATTACCATTAAATTCTTTTTTTAAGGAGGAATCGTATTTTAACTCCCTGTCGGCACCGCGGCTAAAAACAAAGTCTCGCTCTCCAGCTGCATCTATTGATACAAAGGCTAGGGTAGTGAAGGTTTCGGATTGTTGTGCCTGTGAGATATCTACGTTTACGTTGTCTAATATATTCAAAAGAAATGCACCAAAGGGGTCGTCTCCCACACAGCCAACAAAAACACTTTTACCATCTAGTTTACTTATGGCACAAGCTACGTTCGCTGGCGCACCACCAGCTTTTTTCGTAAATTCTTTGGCTTTCGATAAGTCATTTCCTTGATTCTCCGCAACAAAATCGACTAGCAATTCTCCAATACAAAAAACTTTTTTCATTTGTTTTATTTCTATACAAGGGCGCATACTCCCTTATACAAAGTAAACAGAAAAAAACAGCTTGGTCTATCTTTTGTTGCGAATTATTCGTTTTTTAAGGTTTCTTCTGTTGCGATAACGATTTAAGTAGGTATACCATAGCATCTAAATATTCAGATACTTGTCGGGTGTTTGAGAATTCCCTACCTTTTTAGTCAATTTTAAACAAACCAAACGATGAACATATTTGATGAGATTAAGAAGAAACTGAGTCACGAGTTTATAGATATTATTGAATGGTTGGACATTAGTAATGACACTATTGTTCATCGTTTTGAGCGATATCAGAATGAAATAAAGAATAATGCCCAGTTGATTGTTCGTGAAGGGCAAACCGCAGTATTTATCAATGAGGGACAATTGGCCGATGTTTTTACTGCAGGTACGTATACCTTAAATACGCAAAACCTTCCTATTCTAACCACACTAAAGGGTTGGAAATATGGATTTAATAGTCCGTTTAAAGCAGAGGTCTATTTTGTAAGTACCCGATTGTTTACTGATGAAAAGTGGGGTACAAAAAATCCATTCATGTTAAGCGATGACCGTTTTGGTTTGGTGGAAATTCGGGCTTTTGGAACCTATAGTTTTAGAATAAACGACCCAGGAAAATTTGTGGTCGACGTTGTAGGTACGGATGCAAATTTTACCAATTACGAAATAAACGAACATTTAAAAAGTTTAATTGTTACCCGCTTTACGGATACCGTTGGGGAGGCAAATTTACCAATAGAATTATATGCCGCTAATACCACAGAGCTTTCCGAAACTTGCCAGATTGTAATGCAGCCGGAGTTTGGTCGCGTAGGAATAGAATTGGAGAAATTCTACATTGAGAATGTTTCCATGCCAGAGGAACTTAAAAAAGAAATCTTCGAGTATAGCCGATTGGATAAATTGGATATGACCAAATTGGCTCAATTTAAAGCTGCAAAGGCTATGGAATTAGCCGCTGCAAATGAGGGCGGTACTGCTGGTGCCGGAATGGGCATGGGAATGGGCTTTGTTTTGGCACAACAAATGGGTGGCTTAATGGGCCAACCCTCAGGTCAGCCATTTGGAGGGCAACCGCAGCCCATTCAGCAAGCTACGCCCCCGCCAGTTCCTCTTCAGAATAGTTATTTTTACGCTGCAAACGGACAGCAGACTGGCCCGGTTTCTTTTGATAAATTAAAAGAGCTTTTTGCTAACCGAACCATTAATAGGGATTCTTTGGTTTGGAAGCAGGGTATGACGAATTGGGCCGCGTTAAAAGAAGTGGAAGAACTAAAACCCTTCTTAGGCGGTAATACACCACCTCCGTTACCAACTGCCTAGTATTCGTATATCATGAAAAAGTAAATGTTTAGGCTTTTGCTTTAGCATACCACCCATGGAAAAAATCCAAAAAACAGAACATAAAAAAGCATGTGCCAGCTGCGGTGCGGAACTAAAATTTAAACCAGGTTCCCATCAGCTCAATTGCGAGTATTGTGGCTACGAGGAATTTATCGAACCTTCCAAAAGTAGTTTTGAGGAGCTGGAGCTAGCCCATTACTTGAAAATAGTAGGAGAAAACGCCTACACAGAAACTATAGAGCTTTTACATTGTAAGAGCTGTGGTGCCAACCAGCATGTAGAGGAGAATTATAAATCTTTGTCCTGTGTGTACTGCAGTGAACCTCTTATCCGTGAGGATATTGAGCAAGAGGGTTGGATATTGCCAGGTGCCTTGGTTCCGTTTCAACTGGATACTAAAAAGGCTAGGGGTATTTTTAAAGCCTGGGTAAGCGCTCTTTGGTTTGCTCCGAATAATTTAAAAAGGGCGGCTTTGGACCCGGAAGGTCTACACGGACTTTATGTGCCTTATTGGACTTTTGATGCCAGTCTATTTGCTTCCTACCAAGGGCAACGTGGCGATTATTATTATGAAACCCAAACCTACAATAGTAACAAAGGAAAGCGAACACGACAGGTGCGCAAAACCAGATGGTCTTATGCGTCCGGTAATATAGATGGTTTTATAGACGATATCCTTATCAATGCCTCCCAGAAAAAAAGAAGAGATATTCCAGCTGCTGTTGCTTTTTGGAATTTAAAGGAATTGGTAGGGTTCAATTCTAAGTATCTATCGGGTTTTGTGACCGAAAAGTATACAGTGTCTCTCAAAGAAGGCCACCATCAGTCTTTTGAAGAGGCCAAGCACAGAGCTTATAATTGGATACGAAGAGATATTGGAGGAGACACCCAACGTATTTCCAATGCGGATATTAAACTATCCGAAGAAACATTTAAGCATATATTACTTCCGGTGTATATCAGTTCGTATCGATACAATGGAAAAGAATACCATTTTTACATCAACGGGCAAACAGGGGTTTTAAGTGGAACCCGTCCCTATTCTTTTTGGAAAATTTTCTTTTTGGTTCTTTTTATCCTTGTGGTCATAGGAGTAATAGCGATTTTTGCAAAATGACAGATAAAAAAACCTTGGTGATTGGGGATATTCATTCCGGACTAAAAGCTTTACAGCAGGTCTTGGAAAAAGCTGAAGTATCTATAGAGGACACCTTAATTTTTTTAGGGGATTACATAGACGGTTGGAGCCAAGCTCTAGAAACGGTAGACTTTCTGTTAGAATTAGACCAAACGCACAATTGTGTTTTTCTTAGGGGAAACCATGATGCGCTTTGTTATGAATGGTTGGTTGGGGCATCCGATAATCCAATGTGGTTTAAGCATGGAGGAGAGGCTACGGTAAATTCGTATAGGCATATAAATAAAGAAACAAAGGATAAACACATCGAATTTTATAAAAACCTAAGAAATTATTATCTTGATGATAGTAATAGGCTTTTTTTACATGCCGGATTTACGAATCTAAAAGGGGTGAACTTTGAATATTCTGAGGTAACGTTTTACTGGGATCGTACCCTTTGGGAATTGGTACTTTCTTTAAACCCGACTTTACGAGTGGGAGATGCGCTATATCCTAAACGATTGTCACATTATAAAGAGATTTATATAGGGCACACACCCGTTACACGAATAGGAAAGACGACACCGCAGAACGCGGCAAATGTATGGAACATAGATACCGGAGCAGCGTTTAAAGGGCCGCTAACCATACTAGATGTAGATTCCAAAATATATTGGCAAAGCCGGGCTGTGTACACTTTTTATCCAACGGAACAGGGTAGAAATTGAAAATTGAGATAGTTTTAATCGTATTTTGGTTAATAATAACGAACTTTGATAAAAAAGGGACATATGTCAGAAAAAAACATAAGATTAGAAGTAATGCAGGCCATAGAGCCAGAGGTGGAAGGTTTTATGGATAATTTTCTAATCAAACCAGAAGATATTTGGCAGCCCACTGATTTTTTACCAGACCCGCAAAGCGATGGGTTTTTAGATCACGTAGAGCAGTTGCGCGAAGAATCCAAGGAATTAGGTTATGATTTTTGGGTTACCATGGTTGCCGATACCATAACGGAAGAAGCCTTGCCAACTTATGAGTCTTGGTTAATGGATGTAGTAGGTATTGATCAGCATGGGGAAAATAAAACCAATGGATGGGCCAAATGGGTACGTGCTTGGACCGCAGAAGAGAATCGCCATGGCGATGTGCTTAATAAATACCTTTATTTATCCGGAAGGGTAAACATGAGAGAAATAGAAATTACCACTCAACATTTAATTTCCGATGGTTTTGATATTGGAACCGACAGGGATCCGTATAAGAACTTTGTATATACTTCGTTTCAGGAATTGGCTACTAATATTTCACACAAACGTGTGGGGCAAATGGCCAAGAAAAAAGGCAATGTGTTATTAGGGAAAATGTGCACCATTATAGCAGGAGATGAAATGCGCCATCATTTGGCATATAGGGAATTTGTGAAAACCATATTAGAGCATGATCCTAATGGTATGATGTTAGCCTTTGCAGATATGATGAAACAAAAGATTGTAATGCCAGCTCATTTTTTAAGGGAATCTGGAGGAACTATTGGAGCCGCTTTCGAGAACTTCTCTAACTGTGCGCAGCGCCTGGGTGTTTATACGGCACAGGATTATATTGAGATTCTAAGTAAATTAAATAGTTTTTGGGAAATTGATGCTGTTAGAGGTCTTAACGATGACGCACAGAAGGCAAGAGACTATTTGATGAAACTTCCAGAACGTTTGGAGCGTATTGCCACAAGAATGAAGTTTCCTGAAGATCAGTACCATTTTAAATGGGTAGAGGCGAACGGTAGATTATAAAAAAAAGGATGTGAATTAAAAATCCCGATTCCATAAGGAATCGGGATTTTCGTATTTTGGTTGGTTATTATGCTACAACTTTCCGTGATCGTGTTCGTCCTGCCATTTCAACAATTGCTTCCACTTTCCTTCGTAAGCCATTTTGCACTGCATTGGCCATGAGGCTGGATCGTGCACTTGGTATCGTTTTCCACCACCGTCAAGAACTTTTTGGCAGTCGGCAACCGTTGCTTCTGAAAGTGCTTGCCACGTTTTAATACCTGCATCTTTTAGCATGCCTTCTATCTTTGGACCAATACCTTCAACAACCTTTAGGTCGTCTTGTTTGATTGTCTTACCTAATACTGCTTTTGCAGCGGCTGCATCAAAAGGGATGGATGCTATTGCTGCACCTGCGGTAAAAGATGCTGCAGAAGCTCCAAGATTAGCACTGGCACTTACCTTTTTATTACAGGCATCCAAATCGGCCTGTAGTTTTGCATTTTTGTCCTCGAGAAGTTTTAAGTCGTTAGAATTATCGATGGTCGTATCGCCTCCACGCCCTAGTAAATATCCAAGAATTCCACATATCACTCCCACTAAGAGTGGAATTATCCAGCACCAGATGTTCATATTTTCAAAATCCATTTTTATCTTATTTTAAGTATTAGTGTTTATTTAGTTTAATGTAATTACGGTTCTTCTATTCTTGGTTCTTCCCGCTTCGGTCGTGTTATTTTCCACTGGGTCTGTTTGTCCTTTTGAAGATGTATTGATTTTAGCGTCAGGAATTCCATTTTTCATGAAATATACTTTAGCAAAGTTAGCCCTGTTCAAACCAAGTTTTGTATTGGTAGCTGCTCTGCCAGTATTATCTGTGTGCCCTATAATATTTACAGTAGCACCTTCTACTTTATCTAAATATCTTGAGATGTCTGCAACTTTTTGGCGTTGTTCGGCTGATAGGTTTATAGAAGCTTCTGCTGTATCAAAATAAAGCACTAGTGGATTTGCCTTAATTTTTTCGTAGAGTGCTTTAAGTTCATCACCCGCTGTTTCTGATTCCCCCGAAATGCTGTAGGCTATGGGGCCAAGGTAAATTCCGTCATCCGGCACCATATCGTCCATAAGTTTGCCCATGGTGTTCATACTTACCGAAGAAATGCCATTGGAGGCCAAATGATTTTTAACTGCGTTGGCACGTGCCAATCCAAGATTTGGGAATGCGGAGTCATTGGTTTCATCGCTTTTATAGTAGCCAGTGATGTTTATCACTTTTCTTGCATTTTCTGATAAAAAGCTTTTTAGGCTTGAAATACCAGTCTCTATGCTTGTATTCAAAGGCATCAGTATAATAGATGACGATGTATTAAAGTTAAAGTTGCTGTTTTCGTCGTAAGAATAGGCACCATCACTAAAAGCAAAGGGGTAAGAGGTTGGCTCTGGTGTTACGGGCACTACCGCTTCTTTTGGAGGCTCCTCGATTTCGCTAGCACCACATTCGCTACAACAGGTAATGTAGAAATAGGTACCCACCAAAATGGTGAGGAGCATCAGTAATAGATACTTCGTTGTTCTTGTCATTGTGAATAAAAGTTTAGTGTTTGCTTACAATGTATTAAAAAAATCTTAAAATTGTTAAGATTCCACTCGTTAATTGCTAGTAATCAGCATAGAGCGAATTCCCCAGCTACACATAATTTATTTCCATTGATACAACTATAGGTCTGAATTGTATAAAGTCGAATACTTGTAAAGGGTATTCTAATTAACTTTAGACAATAAATGAAATGTCTTACCGCTCCCGACAATGATGCGGCACTGAGGTAGGGTAAATCTATATATTTGAGTTAGTTGGTTTACTAAAAAGCCCTATTACGTTTTCGTAATAGGGCTTTGTGTTAAGTAGTCGTTTATCCATTTACACAAAAAATATATCCAAGTGCACAGGAATTCGGTTAGTCAGGTTATAGTTCTACTATCTTGAGGACACTAGGATAAATCGAAATGAAAAAGCTGAGAAAATACCTTGTTGCTTGCCTAACTTTAATCTGTATGATTCTAATATTAGGGACACAAGCTTTATTAAAGGGTAGTTGGACCTCTGAAGATAGAGATCAAACTACCGTTTAATATATAGTATTTACTTATAAATCGAACTTAATCCCTTGCGCTAAGGGCAATTCATCAGAGTAATTAACGGTATTTGTTTGTCTTCTCATATATACTTTCCAAGCATCAGAACCAGACTCACGTCCACCACCAGTTTCTTTTTCACCTCCAAAAGCACCGCCAATTTCAGCACCAGAAGTTCCGATGTTAACGTTAGCAATTCCACAATCTGAACCAGCATAAGACAAAAATTTCTCAGCTTCTTTCAGTTCGTTAGTCATAATTGCAGAAGACAAACCTTGAGCTACACCGTTTTGTTGTGCGATAGCATTTTCTACATCACCAGAATATTTTATGATGTATAAAATTGGAGCAAACGTTTCGTGTTGTACGATTTCAAAATGATTTTCTGCTTCAATAATTGCTGGTTTAACATAGCAACCACTTTCGTAACCTTCACCTTCTAAAACACCACCTTCAACTAAAACGTTTCCACCTTCAGCTTTTGCTTTTTCAATAGCAGCTAAATACGTTTGAACAGAGTCTTTATCAATTAAGGGACCAATATGATTTGTTTCATCCAAAGGATTCCCAATAGTTAATTGTCCGTAGGCACCAACAATAGCATCTCTTACTTTATCATAAACCGATTCGTGTATAATTAATCGACGTGTTGATGTACAACGTTGCCCACAAGTTCCTACAGCTCCAAATACAGCTCCAGGAACAACAACTTTTAAATCAGCTGTTGGTGTAATAATAATAGCGTTGTTTCCACCTAATTCTAATAAAGATTTACCAAAACGTTCGGCGACTGTTTTTCCAACAATACGTCCCATACGCGTAGAACCTGTTGCAGAAACTAAAGCAACTCTAGTATCCGTTGTCATCATTTCACCAACTTTATAATCGCCATTGATAATACAAGAAATACCTTCTGGTAAATTATTTTGTTTTAAAATTTCTGCAATAATATTTTGACAGGCGATAGTACATAAAGGTGCTTTTTCAGACCCTTTCCAAACGCAAACATCACCACAAATCCAAGCTAATGCTGTATTCCAAGCCCAAACTGCAACTGGAAAATTAAATGCTGATATAATACCAACAACGCCTATTGGATGCCATTGTTCTCTCATCACGTGAAATGGAC
>CAZMUV010000035.1:0-3703 GCA_964569345.1 uncultured Maribacter sp.
TTGTTCTAAAATCGAAAAGATGATGATTATATCTTTTTGAAACCTTGAAATAAGGCATTACCTTTGTAAATATAATTTGGCATCGTGGCCGAGTGGCTAGGCGCAGCTCTGCAAAAGCTTGTACAGCGGTTCGAATCCGCTCGATGCCTCAAAAACCCTCCGAATAGGAGGGTTTTTTATTTTCATATTATTCTGTACAACGGTTCTCCCGAGACTTTGGGACAATCGACGCCTTCAAGACCACCTTTTTTTGGGTTTTTATTGATTTTATCTGGAGCAATGTAGAAGTAGGATAACTGTTTGATTGCCCAAAAGTGACAAAACCGATATTCTATTTACACCTAGCTATTAAAAATATACTATTACATCTGCAAAAGAAAAACCAAGAAAATAGCGGGAATAAAATATACTGCAATCGTTCGTGCACCCTCGTAGTCCTTTGCAATCCGTTGCCCAAACAATAACATAAGTAGGGCAATACAGGATAGTATAGCGCCATAGAGCGCCAAGGTTGGGTCTTGTGATAGTAAAAATTGTATGATACCTAGAAGACAAAGAACTCCGGCAACAACTTCCGTTACGAGCACAGTTCCTAATAGCAGTGGAACCATATTCTTAAAAGGGGTTTCGGAAAAATGCCCTGTTAACCAACCTAGATTTCCTTTCCAGTCTGTAATTTTATCAATACCACTTTGTAAGAAGGTAATGATAAGAAATAGCAGTAATAAAATCTCTGTGGCGTGGGTAAGAAGGTTTTCCATATCGAATCAATTTTTAATGAAATTAAACAGGTGTGTTTTTATATTTTGGGTTGTAAGGGGCTCTTTTTTTTATGCAGGAGCCTAGTTAATTTAATGGATAGGTCGGTAAAGATGATTTTAGCATTACCGTTTCTTTCGACATGATATATCGCATTTTCTAGCTCCTCAACAATAGGGAGAATATTGTTTTCATGTACGAACGGCGCAAATTTTTTCAATTGAAAACCATCTACGTGTATTTTCATATAAGCAAGTTCCTCTGCTCCATAGTTTAGCAGCAATGCCTGGCGCATTACCATAATACAATAGTGTAAAAATTTTTTTTGTGTTTCCCTTCCTGTTTTGGCCAGCTCCTCGCTCCAAAGAATCAGTTCATGAATGGCCGCCTTATTTCCTTTTGCCTTAAACGCACTTCGTACCCATTGCACGAACCATTTCTCGAAGACTAAGTCTTCTGAATCGTTATGAAACAGATCTAAGGCTTTATTAAAATTGCCATTAGCCTCATGGGCCACCCGCATCGCCTCTTCATTTGTAGCGCCTTTATCAATTAAGCCTGTCACTATGGCTTCTTCAGCCAACGGAGGAAAATGCAATACTTGGCAGCGCGATTTTATGGTTTGGATAATCTGTTCTTCATCTTGGCAGAGTAAAAGAAATATAGTCTTATCAGGCGGTTCCTCTATTAGTTTTAGGAGCTTGTTGGATGCGGCGGTATTCATGCGCTCTGCCATCCAGATGACCATCACTTTGTAACCTCCCTCATAAGATTTTAAGGAAAGCTTTTTTAAAACTGCTTGAGCTTCATCTACCCCTATCTGTCCCTGTTTTTTTTCAATCTCTATGAGCCTATACCAATCAAAGAGGTTTCCGTAGGGTTGTTCGGTCATAAATTTTCGCCATTCCTGAATATAGTTGTCGCTTACCGCATGTGATTTTGCCTTATCCGAGTTTGCAACCGGAAAAGCAAAATGCATATCAGGATGCGAAAAAGAATTGAACTTTAAATTACAAGCTACTTCTCCTCCTTCATTTTCACTATCGGAGTTGTTGCAAATTACATATTGTGCATAGGCCAAGGCCATAGGTAAAAGACCCGAACCTTCTGGCCCTACGAATAATTGGGCATGTGGTATCCTGCCGGCATCGGCACTTAAAGTCAAATGAGTCTTAATGTGGGAAAGTCCTAAAATATCCTTGAAAAACATCGTTTCAAATATAAGTGTTTTTAAAGCAGCAGGGAATAACCATTTTAGGCTATAAATTTACGTTAAGAGAGTTTTATACCCATCCTATTAATCTTTACATTTGTGCCTTATTTAAAAGCAGAATCTCATGAAAGAATTGGACGACTACAATTTTGAAAACAAAAAAGCATTGATACGGGTAGACTTTAATGTTCCTTTAAACGAGAACTTTGAAGTCACGGATATTAATCGAATAGAAGCTGCAAAACCTACGATTATAAAGGTTTTGGAAGATGGCGGAAGTGCAGTGCTTATGAGTCACTTGGGAAGGCCAAAAGGCGAAAGGAACCCAGATTTGTCCTTAAAGCACATCTGTGCAACGGTTTCTGATGTAATTGGTGTTGCGGTAAAGTTCGTAGATGATTGTGTAGGAGAAAAGGCTGAAAAGGCTGTTGCTGAGCTTAAAAACGGAGAAGTATTGTTGTTGGAGAACTTAAGATACCATGCAGAAGAGGAAAAAGGAGACGAAGCATTTGCTGAGCAATTATCAAAATTGGGAGATATTTATGTGAACGATGCTTTTGGTACTGCACATAGGGCGCACGCCTCTACCACTATAATAGCAAAATATTTTACAGATGCAAAGTGTTTTGGATACTTGTTGGCCAAAGAGATAAAAGCGATAGAAAAAGTAATGCGCACGGGAGAGAAACCTGTTTTAGCAATATTAGGTGGTGCAAAGGTATCTTCAAAGATTACCATTATAGAAAACATTCTAGATAAGGTAGACGATTTGATTATTGGCGGCGGAATGACCTATACCTTTGTAAAGGCGCAAGGAGGCCAAGTAGGAGATTCTATATGTGAGGACGATAAAATGGAATTGGCCATGGAGATATTAAAACAGGCCAAAGAAAAGGGAGTTAACGTGCATATTCCTGTAGATGTCATTGCAGCCGATGATTTTAGTAACACTGCGAATACCAAAATAGTTGATGTAGATAAAATTCCGGACGGCTGGCAAGGTCTGGATGCAGGCCCTAGGACCTTAGAAAACTTTAAAAAGGTTATTCTTGGTGCAAAGACCATTCTTTGGAACGGCCCTATTGGTGTTTTTGAAATGGAAAGTTTTGCCAATGGTACTATTTCCGTAGGTAACGCTATAGACCAAGCTACCCAAAACGGAGCCTTCTCTTTAGTTGGCGGAGGAGACTCTGTAGCTGCCGTTAAACAATTCGGTTTTGAAAACAAGGTGAGTTATGTATCTACTGGTGGTGGTGCAATGTTAGAGAGTCTGGAGGGCAAAACCTTACCCGGTATTGCGGCAATATTAGCATAGAAGGGACGTTATCGATAAACGGGGCTTGTTGAATTTTATATATTTTAAGGAATAATATTTTATTCTGTCAATAAAATGTACGATTTTCGTTAGTCCCCGCTTATAAAATTTCGTCAGTTATGTGCATCCCAAAATCAAAAAAATTAGTTTTAGTAGGATTGTTTTCGGTGTTTTTTGGCGCTCATGCGCAGCAAAAAGATTCTATTCTAGCAAGTACGCCATTAACTACTGCTTCACAGGCTGCAACAGATAGCCTCGCTCAAGAGATTGTATCCGATAAAATAGAAGAACTTGACGGCATTAAGCTGCCTGATGTGCCCTTGTCCCTTTTTAAGACAACTGGGTCAAAGCATTACGATTTAAAAGATCATAAAGCTGCCGCTAAATTCGATAGCCTATGGATGAAAGAGCTGCTG
>CAZMUV010000035.1:3803-33537 GCA_964569345.1 uncultured Maribacter sp.
TAAACACGGATACGCTTAAACTCCGTTTAGCAAGGTTAAATCGTAAAACACCCTTTAATGTCGCCTATAATCCATCTTTGGAAAAAGTAATTAAATCCTTTTTGACCAGAAGGCGCGGTCTCATGGAGCGTATGATGACAGCGAGCCAATTTTATTTTCCACTTTTTGAACAGGAACTCGACAATCATGATATTCCTTTGGAAATGAAATATTTGGCCATTGTTGAATCTGCACTAAATCCAAAAGCAAGGTCACGCGTAGGTGCTACGGGGTTGTGGCAGTTTATGTACGGAACAGGGCGCGAAATGAAATTGAAGATAGACAGCTATGTAGATGAGCGTAGTGATCCAATAAAATCTACTGAAGCTGCTTGTAAATATTTAAATAGGCTCTACAGTATTTATGAGGATTGGGATTTGGCCCTGGCCGCGTATAACTCTGGTCCTGGTAACGTAAATAAGGCGATAAGAAGGTCTGGCGGATATAGGAACTATTGGAACCTTAGGAGCTATTTACCCAGGGAAACTGCTGGGTATGTACCAGCATTCTTGGCTACTATGTACATATTTGAGTATGCAGAGGAACATGGGATACGAGGAAAGAAAGCAGAGCGAAATTATTTTGAAACTGATACCATACATGTTAAGAGCCTGATAACCTTTGATCAAATAGCTGAATTAACAGGCATGGACAAAGAGGAGATTGCACTTTTAAATCCGTCGTACAAGTTAGAGGCTATACCTTATATAAAAGGAGAAAAAAACGCCTTGCGATTGCCTTGGGATGTTATGGGTAAGTTCGTTGCCAATGAAGAGGTGATTTATGCCCATGTGGAAAAGGAACTAAAAAGCAAGGAAAGTCCGTTACCTAAACTTGTTCAGCAGGCGGAAGGAAACAGGATACGCTATAAGGTGCGTAGCGGTGATTTTTTGGGAAAAATAGCAGAGCGTTACGGGGTAGGCGTTAGCCAAATAAAGCGATGGAACGGGCTTAGAAGTAATAATCTGCGTATTGGACAGCGATTAACTATATACCCTAAAAGAAATGGAAATATCTCCGCAACACCTAAAAGCACGCCTTCTAGAACAGCTGTAGCTAGCAATAGCAAGGTACACGAAGTGCGAAGCGGAGACTCTCTTTGGACTATTTCTAGAAAATATCCTGGAATTAGTATTGAAAATTTGCGAAAATGGAATGGTATTAGTGGTAACAATCTAAAACCAGGCACAAAGTTGAAATTGTGTGATTGTTCATCTTAAACCACAAATCCAAAAATGAAAAAATTACTTACACTAAGCCTTATTGCAGTACTTGTTTTATCTTCTTGTAAAGATGGTGAGAAGCAGGATTACCTGCCAAATTCTATCGGAGCTTATAATACCCTTACCATAGTTATAGAAAACGAACTATGGAAAAGTGAAGTAGGAGATAGAATACGAGAAAATTTTGCAGCTCCGGCTTTGGGTCTTACTTGGGACGAAGCACTATTCAGTATTACTCAAGTGCCACCACAAGTATTTACAGGAGCAGTAAGGAATACAAGGAACGTACTTTATGTAATGGAAGACTCTTTGGATATAGCGCATATGAAGTCAAACATGTATGCTAAACCACAAAAAGTAGGCGTGCTTAAAGGACGTAGTAAGGCTGAGATAATTGAAAACCTCAACGAAATGGCCTCAGAATTTATTGAAACATTCAAAAAACAGGAAATAGAAGAAGCGCAAAGACGCTTTTTAAAGTCTTTGAACAAAGAAAAGGCACTTGAGGAACATTTGGGAATAACATTGAACGTTCCTTCAGCATTTAAAGTAGGAAGAGAAGAGGATAATTTTGTTTGGATTGATAGGCAGATACAAAAAGGCACTATGAACATTATAGCGTATAGCGTGCCTTGGAATACGTTCGATAACGATAGTACTTTTGTACAGGATATTATAAAGATGCGTGATTCTATCGGAAAACTATTTATTCCGGGAGAGGATATTCCTGGAAAGGAGAACTATATGATTACCGAAAAAGCCTTTTCACCTTACGTCTTTCCTGCAGAAGTTTCTGGAAGAAAAGCAGCTGAGGTAAGAGGAATATGGGAAATGTCTGGATATCCCATGGCAGGCCCTTTTATAACCTATATCATTAACGACAAGCCCAACGACAGAAAATTAGTCCTAGAAGGCTTTACCTTTGCGCCAGCTACGGCGAAGAGAGACTATATGTTTGAGTTGGAGGCCGTACTTAAAACCCTCAAATTCAATACACCATAAGAAACATAGTATTGAAATGGTATAAAAAAAGCTTTAGGGATTTCCTAAAGCTTTTTTTATATATCTGATCTCGTTCTAAAGATTACCAAAGGCAAATCCTGTAGACAGCCTAAAAATAAAGGCGTAAATAGTAATCGCAATTAAAGTGAAGCAAACCACTGCAAAGATTTTAAAATAGTTTTTTAAAATGAGGTGTTTCCAGTTTTTAAATGCTTCAATATAAATTTCTTTTACAAGTAAAATTTTCTCCATACGTCGAGGGTTTTATGTTCTTAAAAACCAAATATCTATTTATTTACGGAAGACCGAATATAGATTAGACCAAACCCTTGTTTTTTCTGTGAAGCGTATACCTTATTTTGAAGAATCTGTGAACGGTTGTTTTATTCGATGAAATAACAGCAGTTTTTCAATTGGTTTGTTTTCTGAAAGGAAATGGATTAAAGCCTTTCTTTTTCTAGGGCCAAAGAAACTAAAGATACTTTCAATTACAATATGATAAAAATAAAAAAACCATCGATGTATATATCGACGGTTTCAAATTGTATTTGAGTAAATCGTTTTACATATTCACGATAATGAATTCTGATCTACGGTTTAGGTAGTGTTTTTCTTCGGAGCAATTAACCTTGCCGTTGCATTCGTTTAGCAACTGTTGTTCTCCGTAACCTATGGCGCTTTCGATACGGTTGGCATCAATACCTTGCGAGATAATATACTTCTTCGTCGCTTTTGCTCTATTGTTTGAAAGGTAATCGTTATAGACCGAACTACCTCTGGAATCGGTATGGGATTCAATTTTTATAACCATATTAGGATAATCCGTCATTACTTCGATAAGCTTATCCAATTCTTTACTTGCATCTGCCCTAATATAAGATTTGTCAAAATCAAAATGAATCATTTCTGTTTTCAATTTTCGAATACCATCTTCTACTGCGATCATTTCCTTGAGCTTTTTCATGGCAACGCTTACATTAAGGGTGTCATTTTCCGTAGTGGCTACTTCTAGCTCGCTTACAAAAAACGTTTCCTTATCGGTTTTTAGGATGTACTTTGTATCTGCATCTAAATCCTCGAATATAAAGCTACCGTCCTCACCTGTTTCTATCTCCTTCAGTTTAACATTGTTTTCATCTAGGAGTTGTACCAATGCCTTAGGCATAACATCGCTTGTAATGAGCTCTGTAACGATACCAGCTATAGCATTTATGTTTGTGGTAACTTCTTCTGCTATGAGGTGTTTAAAGGAATAGATGTCATCAAAGCCTTTACCACCTTCGCGGTTAGATGCAAAAAAACCTTTTTTAGTTTCTTCGTTTATAATGTAAGAGAAGTCATCTTTATTACTGTTAATTGGCTTTCCAAGATTTTTCACTTCGGAAAAACCGTTTTCTTCGTCCAATGTAGCTTCGTATATATCTAAACCACCTAATCCGGTATGACCGTTGGAGGAGAAGTATAATTTTTCATCATTAATAAAAGGGAACATTTCCTTTTGTTCCGTATTTATTTCTGGGCCAAGGTTTTTAGGAGAAGAGAAGCTTCCATCCTCAAGAACATCAACGACGAAAATATCCGAATCACCAATGCTGCCTGGCATATCTGAAACAAAATAAAGTTTTTTCCCGTCTTTACTTAGTGCAGGATGCCCTGTGGAATACGAGTCGCTGTTGAAAGCAAGTTCGGTAGCTTCCGTCCATTCACCATCTACTTTTCGTGATTGGTAGATTTTTAAATGGTTAATTCCTTTGCTATCTCTTTTAAGTTTTTTGCCATAATTATTTCTAGTAAAATACATTGTTTTATTATCTGGAGAGAAGGTAACCGCAGCCTCATGATATTTTGTGTTTATTTGCTTAGAGAATTTTACTGCATTCTTAATATCCGACGACTCTTCGTTAAGTTGTCCTACATATAAATCTAAATAGGGTTGGTTATCCCATTTATACCTTCTGGTGGTTAAAAAGGATGAATCGTTTGCGGAGGCAAATACAACATCATTTTCATTATGGAACATAGGAGCAAAATCGGAATATTCTGAATTGACACTTAGGTTTTGGATTTCAAACTTCTTAGGGGCATTTAATATTTCATCCAGAACCATTTCATTTTTTTCCACTACAGATGGAGTCTCGCTTTCCCTCAACATCTTTTTATTGTAAAGACGCATAAGTCTTTTTGACCTTGCGTATTTACCGTTTCCTTTTAAGGAATGTGCATATTTGAAAACATTGTCTGCAGACATTTCCTCTTCATATTCTTCGTACAAAATGGTATACCATTTGTAGGCTTGTTCCATATTGGTGTTAAAGTAGTTTGCATCACCTGCTTTTTCCAATACCTCAAAAGAGTAATTGCTTTTATCTTGTAAAGCCTGTTCGTAAAAATCAGATGCTTCGGCATACCACATTTTATTAAAATACTCGTCCGCTCTTTGAATAAGTTTATCGGCCGAGGTTGATGTAGCATATGTAGAACCCTTTTTTTTCTCTGGAACACTCGTTTCGACTATTGCGCCGTTGGATGGTGCTTCAGTATCGGGAACGCTATTGGTGACTTGAAGTATCCAAACATCATCCTTAAATTTATTATCGAATTTAGATTGATGGTCTTCTATGGCACTCTCCCAATGGTTGTGTCGGGTTACATATAAATAGTATAGGTCGTTTTCGGGATTTTTAAAATACCCTGAATCAAATCCTTTTTTGGAAAGCTTTTTTACTTGATTACTTAATCTCTTCGATTTACTAAAAACACCTGAAACTAAGTAGTACCCATTTTTTACGTCTGGGATATCACTAAATGTTCGCTGTGGTATGCCGTTTTCCAATGCTGCAACAATAAAAGCGTCTTGGTCACTAGGTTCTGTATCTTGGGACTGATAGGTCCTAGAGACATCCGCCACGGTATTTTGGCTTGTAGTCTTTGTTTCTTGAAAGCTTTGGGCAGATACGCAATAGCAGAAAAGAAGTATATAAGCGCTAAAATAATTTTTCATGATTAAAGCTTGTGTTTAAAATAAACATCAACCTGTTTGGTTATAATTGATTGTCAATGCTTCTGAGTCACGAAAATAGAGGTAACGTAGGACTAGAATTATATTTTGTTGTGAAAGCTATATAATCTGTAGTGTATCATTATAAAAATGATTTATAGAAATCTAACAATGGTATCGAAATACGGAAAATTTAGCTGAATACGAGGGCTTTAAGTAATATAACATACGGTATATTGCTTAAAGCCCTCGTAATTTTAAATGCGGATTGATTACAGGATGGTATAGCTAAAAACGTATGATTGGGTTCAAATCCGAATTTTGTGGACCAAAGAAGAGTTTTTAAAACAAAAAAAAGCCACAAGATAAACTTGTGGCAAAGATTTTGAAAAAAGGTGTGCAGCGACTAGTCTTTTTTTGTTTCGTCTAATTGCTCATCTTCCTTAGAGGCATCCTTAAATTCTTTTATACCGCTTCCGAGGCCGCGCATTAATTCAGGAATTTTCTTTCCTCCAAAAAGTAAAAGCACAACCAATACTACTATGCCAATCTGCCATGGGCCAATAGCCAATATAATGTTTGAAAATGTCATATCAATATTATTTAAACTTATACGAAGGTACTAAAAACTAAAATATGTTGCTAGAATATTAACGTATGTAATCTTAGAAAAGTACCTAAGGTCTTGTAGTTCTCTGAATTTATTGTAAATCTATACGCGCATCGAGTCCGTAAGTTATATTTTTAAAAGGAATAGCGCTTATTTTCATTTCTAAGTTTATCTTTGTTACAATGGCCAAAAAGCAAAAAAAAAGAAAGGAAATAAAGCGTAAACTGCTGCATAAGTACCGGTTGGTGATACTTAATGAAAGTACGTTTGAGGAAAAAATATCCTTTAAACTAAGTAGGCTAAATGTTTTTGTTACTGGATCTTTATTAATGATTGGTCTTATTGGCCTAACCATATTATTGATTGCCTTTACACCATTGAGGGAATATATTCCAGGCTATTCGTCGACCAAACTTAAAAAGCAGGCCACTGAGCTTACTTACAAGACGGATTCCCTAGTACGAATTCTGAGTTATACCAATAGGTATTTGGATAATATTAGAATGGTACTCAAAGGGGATATAGAAAATAATGAAGTAAATAGAGATTCTTTATTCCAACAATTTAAAATTGACCCTACAACTATTGATTTGACACCTACAAGACAAGATTCGCTGTTAAGGGCAGAGGTCGCCTTGGAGGACAAGTACAATTTGTTCGAAAGAAATTCGGATAAAAAAAGTTTGGTGCTTTTTCCACCTATAACCGGAAGCGTTACCATGCCCTTTGATGCAGAAGAGAAACATTATGCCGTAGATGTGGTTGCACCTATGGATACCCCGGTAAAAGCAGCTGCGAACGGCACAGTAATTTTTTCAGAATGGACCGCAGAAACAGGTTATGTTATCATCTTAGAGCATGAGGGCGGCTTACTTACTGTTTATAAGCACAATGGTTCCTTGGCCAAGTCTCAGGGTGCAGTGGTACGAGGCGGTGAAGTAATTGCTTCGGTAGGAAATACAGGCGAGCTTACGACAGGGCCACATTTGCACTTTGAACTTTGGGACAACGGAACTCCGGTGAATCCGTTAGACTTCATTGATTTTAATTAAAAACTATGTCCCTAAAAGAAGTAGCCGCCAAGGTGTTTGCAAGTTACATTCATGGAAAGACCCAAAAATGGGTCAATAATCCAATACAAACACAGCAGAGGGTTTTCAGGGAGCTTTTAGATAAAGCCGCCGATACTGAATTTGGCAAGGACCATGGTTTTAAAACCATTCGCTCTTTTGAGGATTTTTCAAAACAAGTTCCAATACGAGATTATGAAGAATTGAAACCCTACGTAAACAAAGTTGTTGAGGGAGAGAGCGGTATACTCTGGCCAGGACAACCGGTATATTTTGCAAAAACATCGGGCACCACTTCTGGGGCTAAATACATCCCCATTACTAAGGAATCCATTAAATATCAAATAGAGGCATCTAGAAACGCCATGCTCAATTATATCCATGAAACGGGTAAGGCTGGTTTTGTAAATGGAAAAATGATTTTTTTGCAGGGCAGTCCAGAACTTCAAGAAAAAAATGGGGTTAAATTAGGAAGACTTTCTGGCATAGCAGCTCATTATGTTCCTGATTACTTACAAAAGAATAGATTACCAAGTTGGGAAACCAATTGTATTGATGATTGGGAAACCAAAGTAAATGCAGTAGTAGAAGAGACTAAGGACCAAGATATGACTGTAATTGCAGGAATTCCCTCTTGGGTACAGATGTATTTTGAGAAGCTACAAGAAAAAACCAATCAAAATATTGGTGCGCTTTTCGCAAATTTTGAACTTTTTATCTACGGAGGTGTAAATTATGAACCGTACCGGAAAAAGTTTGAGAGCCTTATAGGAAGGCGAGTTGCGAGTATCGAATTGTTTCCTGCGAGCGAAGGTTTCTTCGCTTATCAAAACTCTCAAAATGATAAGGGATTGTTACTGCTTCTCAATTCTGGAATTTTTTATGAATTCGTAAGGGTAGATGAATTTTTCTCTGAAAACAGGAAGCGAATTACACTTAAAGATGTGGTCAAAGATATTGATTATGTGATGATTATATCTACAAATGCTGGTTTATGGGCGTATAACTTGGGAGATACCGTTCGGTTTACTTCCTTAAAGCCTTTTAAAATAATAGTTTCAGGAAGAATCAAGCATTTTATTTCTGCATTTGGGGAGCATGTTATTGCCAAAGAAGTGGAAGAGGCTATGTTGGTAGCTACCGAGAAGACAGGGGCACGCGTAAACGAATTCACCGTAGCACCGCAAATTATACCAGAAAACAATGAACTTCCTTATCATGAATGGCTGATCGAGTTTGAAACCGAACCAGAAGACATGACTATTTTTATAGAAATTTTAGATAAAGCGTTACAACATCAGAACAGCTATTATGATGATTTGATTAGGGGTAAGGTATTACAAACCTTAAAAGTCACTCCCTTACAACTAGGTGGGTTTAGGGCGTATATGAAATCTATTGGTAAGTTGGGCGGACAGAACAAGGTACAGCGGCTTTCCAATGACAGAAAGGTGGCAGAAAAATTATTGAGTTATAAACGAGAGCAGAAAACCAAGCAGTAGCAACTTAAATTTTAATCGTAATTTTGTTCGAAATCCTCAAATGGGAAAAACAGTAACACCATCACGCGCTCAAGAATCTACCAACGCAATTGAACGCTTGTATATCACCATGCGGCACCTTTTTAACCGTGGTTTTTATAAACCGAACGGCATTTCAGGCGAAGCGCTTAAAAATGCGCTTTTAGCCTTGCGTCCAGAAATATATGGGTCGGTTGCAGAGGACAAGGCAGAGCTTAACGGACTTGTATATGTGCTGGAAAGACTACCTGCCGGCATCGAACAGTGCAAATACATTAATCTTACCTCGGATGAGGGTTTTGGTAATTCGCATATGAATGCTATTATACCCCCAAAGCGAAGAAGAAATTGTTATCGCATAGATGACGAACAAATGAATATTGAAATTACTAGGGGAAGATCTGATATTTATGATATCCTTACCCACCTGACCTTCCTTTTTATAGAGTCTGATAAAATCTGCAAACGTGTTTTGATTCCCGATACGGAAAGGACCATACGCGACTGGTCCAAATTGGAAGCAACCATACAAAAGGACGAAATAAACCAGGAAGAAAGGGAAATTGCCTTAATTCATACCGCTAATATCTTAGGGAGATCCTTTGAAGAAATACTAGAAATCTACGATAAGTTCAGAACCAAGGAGAATCCCGAGCGTTTTCTTAAAATAATATATTGGTTGGGTAAATTATCCATAGAAGAAGAGATTACTGGGGAGAAACGCACGATTACCTTTAGTTCACTTTTGAGAGAAAGCTTAGGACATCATATTCATGGGGAGCGCTGGGCCAACAATATCAAAGAGATATTAAAAAAACACAAATTATTAGGGAGGCCATTACATATTATTTCCGCCAACATGCACAGTGTAATGAATTCCTTGTTTGCTAGAAAAGCGCTTGCTGCTGAATTTGAAGACATTAATTCACTGGAAATTTATAAAGCGCTAAGCAGTTCTGATAATGGGGAGTTAAGGGACAAAGTAAAGAAAGTAGCAGAGGAAAATGGTATGATTTCCTTAGACGATACTTCAGGCACTAATATAGACGTTCAGATTTTTGATGTGGCTAAATTTGGTTCAGGAGTTTGTTGTTATGGTGTAAAGGACGAGTCCGACGAAACAAAACCTGTTATATTTGTAATGGATTATGCTTTTGGGGAGCAGGCTTACGAAACTATTGATGAGTTGTTGAAGCCCTTTGAGAGTAAAAAGAACAATGCTATTTTCTTAAATGTCGCATCTATTTCCATAATGGGAAAAGCAGGAATACTTGAAGGTGGAAAAGGAGATTTAATGATTCCATCAGCGCATATTTTTGAAGGTACGGCAGATAATTACCCATTTAAGAACGAGCTCTGCGCAGCAGATTTTGAGGGGCAGGGATTAAAGGTTTTTGAAGGGACAATGGTTACTGTACTAGGCACTTCTTTACAAAACAAGGACATCCTGAAGTTTTTTCATAAATCTACCTGGAGTGTCATAGGTTTGGAAATGGAAGGGGTGCACTATCAAAAAGCCATACAATCGGCTTCCAAGATTAGAAAAAGCATACGAGAAGATGTTAAAGTTAGATACGCCTATTATGCTTCCGATAATCCTTTAGAAACGGGCAGCACCTTAGCTTCCGGAGGACTTGGAACTACCGGTGTAAAACCTACGTATTTGATTACGGACAAGATTTTAAAACAGATTTTTAACTCATAGTATTATGGCAGATAATCAACCAAATAATCCCCAAAAAAATTCGGATGAGATAGATTTGGGACAATTGTTCCAAGTAATAGCAGATGGTCTCAACAAGCTATTTAGAGGGTTTTTAAAAGTCTTTGTTTATCTTAAAAAAAATGCCCTTATTCTTTTACTGCTAATTGTTTTTGGTGCGGGTATAGGGTATGGACTCAATCAAATTATTTCCAAAAAAATTAAAACTGAGGTTATTGTTAAACCTCAATTGGAAAGCAAAAATTACTTGTACGATGTTGTCTCGGAAATACAAGCAAATATAGAAGCGAAAGACACTATTTTTTTCAATTCCATAGGCGTTAATTTTACTGATTATAATGGCTTAGAGGTCACCATAAATAGAGTTAGCGGCGATGATAGCGGTGAAAGTGATATTAAGTACTTAGAATTATTACAATCTTTTGAAGACACGGAGGCTATTGCGGATATCGTTAGGGCTGAACTGCAAAACAAAAGCTCTTTTAATCATAGGATAACCTTTTACTACAAAAACCTAGAACAAGGGCAGAACTTCGCTGAAAAGGTTATGGCATATATAAATTCCAACCAGTACTTTGACGGTCTTGTTACTATTTATAGAGCTAATGCGGAGTCACGAATTAATGAAAATAAAAATTTGTTAGCGCAAGTTGATGAGATAATTGTGAATTACTCAAAAAAAATGGCGCAGACAGATGGTTTTTTGGGCAATGAACGTATCATTCTTGACAATCAAGAAACGGTTAATATTACGGGACTCCTAACTTTTAAAAATACTTTAATAAAAGACATTGAGACCAAAAAGGTAGAATTGGAAGAGCGCACAGAGCCTATCAAAGTAATTAATTTTGGAAAACCCCAGCAAGTACAAAAAGCTTTTTTTGGGAAGAATATTGTTTTGATTCCCGCTATATTTTTAGCTATTTTCTTTTTAATTTCATTCTTAAAATTTCTGAACAAGAAAGTAACAGAACTACTTTAAGAATGGTAACTCCTCCAAAACAGAAAACAATTTTAGTTACGGGAGGTGCAGGATTTATAGGATGTAACTTTATCCCTTATTTCTTGCAGAAGAATCAAGAGTATAACATTATTAATCTTGACAAACTGACCTATGCAGGCAATATTTCCAATCTTAAAGAAGTAGCTGAATCTTCCAGACACGAATTAATCGTTGGCGACATCTGTGATAGCGAATTAGTGGGGAGTATTTTCAAAGAATTTGAAATAGATGCAATAATTCATTTTGCCGCAGAATCACATGTGGACAATTCTATCAAAACTCCTCATAACTTTATTAAAACCAATATAGAAGGAACGTTCACGCTTTTGGAAGCGGCTAAAGAATATTGGTCCACTGATTACAAAAATAAACGGTTTCATCACATTTCTACCGATGAGGTATATGGCAGTTTGGACGATTTTGGTTTTTTCACGGAAAAGACACCATATGCGCCAAATAGTCCTTATAGCGCGTCTAAGGCGGCTTCAGACTTTCTAGTGAGAAGTTATCATCACACATATGGCCTTAATGTGGTTACCAGTAATTGTTCAAATAATTTTGGACCAAAGCAACATGATGAAAAGTTAATCCCAACGGTTATCAGGAAAGCATTAAATCTTGAGAACATTCCTATTTACGGAAACGGAAAAAACATTAGAGACTGGCTTTATGTACTTGATCATTGTCAAGGGATAGATCAAATATTTCATCAAGGAAAATCAGGTGAAACATATTTATTAGGTGGAGGAAATGAATTTACTAACTTGAATATCGCAGAGAAGATCTGCGATATATTGGACGGGGTTATACCTAAATCTTTTGGTAAATATAGCGATCAGATTAGTTTTGTAGAAGATCGAAAGGGACATGATTTTAGATATGCTATTGATGCTTCAAAAACTAAAGCAGAAATAGGATGGGTACCAAGTGAAGACTTCAACTCTGGACTTGTAAAAACGATTAACTGGTATTTAAATAAATACACAGCCACATAGATATGAAAGGAATAGTTTTGGCAGGAGGGTCGGGAACACGCTTATCACCGCTAACCTTGGTAATGAGCAAGCAGCTCATGCCCGTGTATGACAAGCCAATGATTTATTACCCGATATCAACACTACTGATTTCTGGTATAAGAGAAATATTAATTATTACTACCCCTAAAGATGCTATGCTGTTTAGAAACTTACTCGGAGACGGCAGCGCATTAGGTTGCAGCTTTGAATATGCTGTTCAAGATAAACCAAATGGTATAGCAGAAGCTTTTTTAATTGGTCGTAGTTTTATTGGAAAAGATAAGGTGGCTCTAGTTTTAGGAGACAACTTATTTTATGGGTCTGGGTTGGCAGATTTATTGCAGAAAAACAGTGACCCTGATGGAGGTGTGGTTTATGGATACCATGTAAACAACCCTGGTAGGTATGGAGTTGTAGATTTCGATAATAAAGGGAAGGCGATTTCGATTGAAGAAAAACCCTTAAAACCTAATACAAATTATGCAGTGCCAGGTATTTATTTTTACGATAATCAGGTAGTAGAAATAGCACGTAGTATAAAACCTAGTAAAAGAGGAGAACTCGAGATAACGGACATTAATAAAGTGTATTTGGCGCAAGGAAGGCTACATGTAAGTATTTTGGACAAAGGAATCGCATGGTTAGATACGGGTACGTTCAGCTCTTTAATGCAAGCATCTCAGTTTGTACAAGTAATAGAAGAGCGCCAGGGATTAAAAATAGGGTCCATTGAGGAGGCTGCATATAACATGGGTTATATTTCAAAAGAACAGCTCCATATATTGGCTAAACCACTATTAAAGAGTGGTTATGGAGAGTATTTGATGCAACTCGGGTAGGTTCAAAATCAAAGAAACAAACCTGTAAGCCTATTTTACAATTAGGAAGTTGGGAATACGTATCAAATTTATGGTTTAATCTTATGCTTAATAATTCTTTGTAAAAAGCCCTAACAGAAAAAGTTGAACTTGTTCAGAATAGGAATTATCGTACTTTTGAAAAATAGCTAAAAAATAGCTTTGATATAGAATTAACCTGTATTTTATCCTTTAACTTTGGTACAAGATTATAAGAAACCTACAAATAGAACCAAATGAAAATAACTGCACTGCTGCCAATGAAAGGGAACTCTGAAAGGGTCCCGAATAAAAATCTTAAAATTTTTAGTGGGTCTCCCTTATATCATAAAGTTTTAAATAGTTTACTAGCATCAAAGTATATTGATAAAGTTGTCATAAATACGGACAGTAAAGTGATTAGTGATGATATTGCCGCTAACTATGGTGAAAACGTGATTGTTGTTGAAAGACCTGAAGAAATTATTGGTGATCATGTGTCCATGAACAAGGTAATAGCCTACGATATAAACAAGGTAGATTCGGATTATTATATACAAACCCATAGCACTAATCCACTATTAAAGACAGAAACAATAGACAATGCCATAGAGACTTTGTTGAAAAGAAAGGAAACACATGATTCTATCTTTTCCGTAACGAGAATGCAAACTAGATTGTATGGTTGTGATGGCACTCCATTGAATCATGATCCTGTGAAACTAATTAGGACTCAAGATTTACCCCCTATTTACGAAGAAAATTCCAATTTGTATATTTTTTCCAAACAATCATTCGAAAACTCTGGAGGTAAACGGATAGGCAAAAATGCTCTTATGTTTGAAATAGAGAAAATAGAAGCAATTGATATAGATGAATTACATGATTTTATTATGGCAGAATCTCTTTATAAAATACTAAGATGATATTTGACAGTATTGATAATTGGAATAGTTATTTTGATGCCTCAGGGATATTTGGTGAAGTTTTCGATAAACTAGCAAAGGTCAATGTAAATACCCCAAACGGTGAGTATAGGATAAACGATTTGTGTTACTATAAAGTAATGAGTTATGATACAAAGCTCGAACCTACTATCATTGAATCCCATAAAAGAGAAGTAGATATCCAAGTAGCATTAAAAGGTGCAGAGGGTATAAATATATATAGTGTCACAGATGTTGAAATTACATCAGCTTACGATAATAAAACAGACAGTCAGTTTTACAAGAGCGTAAGAAAACCACAGTTAGATTTACGTTTGACTCCTGGTAAGATGGCTATTTTTTTTCCTCAAGACATCCATGGATGCCAACATGCGCTAGATAGTAATACAGAAACCATTAAGAAAATTGTAATTAAAATAGATGAAAAACTTTTTACACACTAAAAGCAATCTAAAAGAGAAGCTTAAAAATAGAGAATTATCAATAGGGTCATGGTTGACCATACCGCACCAATCTGTCATTGAGATAATGTCATCCGCAGGTTTCGAATGGCTTACTATTGATTTAGAACATTCTGCTATAGATATCTCTACTTTACAAAACCTAGTTGGCCATGTACAGGCGAATCAAATGGAAGCCTTGGTAAGGGTAAGCAAGAACGAAGAGGTAATAATAAAACGTGTAATGGATGCTGGTGCAAACGGCATCATAGTTCCAATGGTAAAGAATGCAGAAGAGGCAAAGCAAGCCGTTTCTTGGGTAAAATATCCGCCACATGGCACTAGGGGTGTGGGTCTTTCCAGAGCGCAGCATTATGGTATTGCTTTTAACGAATATAACAAATGGGTTCAGGAAGAATCTATTGTAATAGCTCAAATAGAGCATATAGAAGGAGTTAATAATTTAGCAGAAATCTTGGATGTAGAAGGCATTGACGGTATTATTGTTGGTCCTTATGACCTTTCCGCATCCATGGGAAAACCTGGAATGTTTTATGATGACGATGTTAAGGAGGTTTTAGCAAAAATCGATAAGATTACATTAGAAAAATCTAAAAATTTAGGTTTCCATGTTATTGAATCGGATTACAAGAAAGTTATTGATAAGCTAGATATGCATTATAATTTTCTAGCTTTTAGTTTAGATTTTTTCTTTTTAGGTGATAAGGCTAGAGAGCAAATGGAACTTTTAAAGTCTAATTTAAAGTAATGAAAAAGGTACTGGTTTTTGGAGGTTTTGGATTTTTGGGATATTATTTGATAAAAGAACTGATAAATCGAGGTTTTAGCGTTTCTGTTGCGGATATTTCTGAAGACGAGGAACTTAAAAATCAAGTAAGTTATACCTACTGCGATATTTTTGATGAAGCACAGGTGAAATCCGTGTTTGACAAGGAGAATTTTGATATCGTTTATAATTTGGCAGGCTTTGCTAATTTAGACAATGCCATAAAGTTTCCGGTAAAAACAATGAACTTGAATGTAATTGGCAACATGTATATTCTGGAACAATGTGTAAAACATAAGGTAGAGAAGTTTGTATATGCTAGTAGCGCTTATGCGATGAGTAATAAGGGGTCTTTTTACGGGATAAGTAAATTAGCTTCTGAAAAAATTATTGAAGAATATCATAAAAAATATGATTTGCCATTTGTAATTCTTAGGTATGGCTCTGTTTATTCCGAAAGGGCATATGATAACAATTACATTTATAACCTTGTTAAAGGAGCGGTAAAGGAGAAAAAAATAGACCATCATGGCGATGGTATGGAAATAAGAGAATATATACATGCCGCTGACGCTGCAAAATTATCTGTTGATGTAATTGAATCAGACTTATTTCTAAACCTTCACGTAATACTTACAGGAACGGAACGTATGAAGCGTTTAGAGCTTTTTCAAATGGTAAAGGAGATACTAAATGGCGACGTGGACGTGAATTGTGAAGATTCTGGTTATCAAAATCACTATAAATTTACACCATACTCCTTTGAGCCTAGTGTGAGTAAAAAATTAACTGCCAACCCACATATAGATATGGGACAAGGCTTATTGGAATGTATTCGGGCAGTACATAATAATGAATAGTAGTATTAAGATTAGCAGCAATGCCAATAAAAAATATTTTTTTTGATTTTGATGGGGTTCTTGCAGAATCTGTAAGCGCGAAGACCGATGCATTTAAAGAAATGTATTTACCGTATGGAGCTGAAATAGCAGCAAAAGTGGTTGATTATCATATTAATCATGGCGGAGTTTCAAGATTTGAGAAATTCAAGTATTGGGAAAAGGAGTTTTTCGGAAAGGATATTGATGATGCTCAATTGGAGCATATGGCGAATATGTTTTCGGAGCTAGTGTTACAGAAAGTAATTGACTCTAAAGTGGTTCCAGAGTCTTTATGGTTTTTAAAAAAATATACCAAAACCCTTAGATTTTGGATTATCACAGGAACACCAACCACTGAAATTGAAAAAATAGTTGAAGCTAGGGGAATAAACCATTTCTTTGAAGGTGTACATGGTTCTCCTGAAAACAAGCGATATTGGTCTGAGTATTTATTAAATACATTCGATTTAAATAGATCAGAAACTTTATTTTTGGGTGATGCTACTACGGATATGGATGCTGCCCAGTTCTCAAAACTTCATTTTGCTCTGCGGTGTAATGAAGAAAACAAGGAAATTTTTACAAATTACAAAGGACTCCAATTTGAAGATTTTAAACAATTGGAAATTTTACTTATAAAACATAAACTGCTAAACGAATGAAAGTGTTGCTCACCTCAACTTCCTTTCAGGACACTCCTGGAAAACACCAAGAACTTTTGAAGGCACAAGGCTATGAACTAGATACCCTTAGAGGCCCTATTTTAGAGGATGAGTTGTTGCCTATTATAGGGGATTATGATGCAGTTATCTGCGGGGATGACGAGTATACCGAAAAGGTTATTCAGAAAGGATTTGAAGGTAAACTTAGATATATTTCCAAGTATGGTGTGGGACTAGACAGAATTGATTTGGAAGCTGCAAAAAAACTTGGCATACCGGTTACCAATTGCCCTGGCGTAAATCAGGTATCGGTTTCAGAGCATGTACTGGCATTGTTGTTTACTTTTGAAAAGAATGTTCACCTACAATATAACTCTACCAAAGAAGGTAGTTGGAAACGCTGGGTGGGCCAAGAAATACAAGGCAAAACTATTGGCATTGTTGGTTTAGGTGCAGTTGGCAAGGAACTTGCAAAAAAATCCAATGCATTGGGCATGAAGGTTTTGGCTTTTGATATTTTTAAGGATAGGGATTTTTTAGCAGTACATAGTGAAATTACTTTTGTCCCAAGCCTCGATGAAATTTATGAACACGCAGATGTGATAAGTCTTCATTTACCGCACACCGCTGAATCGGAACATATGATCAGTGAAGAAGTGATTTTTAAGAAATTAAAAAGGCGCCCAATACTTATTAATACCTCAAGAGGTATGTTAGTAGATTCCATGGCAATTATCAGAGGCCTAAAAGAAGAAGTGATTAGAGGCTACCTGACAGACGTTTTAGCTCACGAACCGATGTTGGGCAATGAAATGCTTAAAGGGGTGCACAACATCATCATTACGCCCCATGTAGGCTCAAGAACCTTCCAAAGCGTAGAAAGACAAGGGACCATGGCGGTAAACAACCTTATTGAACTTATTAAGTAAGTGTCCGTAGCAAAATCTAGGGCACATATTTGGAAATAACCTGCCACTGATCACCATCAAAAACAATTGTTACTACTTCGCCGTCTAATAATTCAAAAGTTTTCTTATTATTTATTGTAGTTGAATTTGACCGTATTTCTAAAGTATTGGAACTTGTCCCTGTATTTTTTATGACCAACTCCCTACTAATTTCCTCTTCGGTAGGGCTAATTTTCACAAAACGCTTTCCATTATCTGTATTTACTAACACGTTACGTATTTTTTTGTTAGTTTCTACATTGGAAGAAGTTATAGTAGTACCAAATTTAACTCCCGCCATTTGTGTAATACCCTGTTGTGCAGATATGTGGTTCCCAACTTTTGGATTAGTAAAAAAATCGTAGGAACTTCCACCACCAAAACCTTGTACACTTGGTTTTCCGTTAAAGCTTCCAATACCAACTTTGCCGGTATTAAAATTTCCAAAAACACCTTGATAGCTTTCCATATAGTGCCTATTATTTGTTTTCCCACTTTCCGAGCCCAACCCAAAAATTTGTCTACCATATCCCCGTCCTTCTTTTGAAGCAGGGTCAAGTATTAAATTCGTCTTTGCCTCTTGGATAACAAAATCTTTCTTGATACCGCTAAACTTTGAGTTAATAATATCAGCGTTAATAACATTTTTACCAACATCTATACCAGTCAGTATTCTGTCATTGGCTCGCATAAAGCTTTCTTTGAAAATAAAGTTTGTTGTGTTTTCTACCTTCACTGCTGTTTGACCTTTGTTTGAGCTATGCCCGCCAGTTATAAAAGGGCTATAAAAGGCAATCATATCATTATCAAATTTCCCATTTAAGTCGCTAGTGATATAGATTTGCGATTTTCCGTCGTTTCTTCCGTTTCCCTCTAAGAAGGTAGAATACGAAGAGAAATTGGTTAAATCTTCTAAAATTAGGCCTTCGTTATAACACCCTTGTATAACGCCTCCAAAGAATTTTAAACCTGTAGAGGAATTGATATCACTATTTGTGAATTTGGCTCCAACATTACAATTTTCTATCTTAAAATTACTAAAATCAGTATTGGTGGCATTGTAGCCTAAAACACCAAATTGACTAGCATTGTAAATGAAGAATGAATCAAAGCTTGTGGTATAACAGTTTGTGAGACGAATTCCTATTGCGCCACCCTCAATGATTATATTGGAGACGCCACTATTTCTATTTACTTGATTTAAATCTAATGCCACGGCATCTGGATGAAATTGATTTATAAAAATATCGTTAATTTTTAAGTCAAACTTTTCATTGTCAGAACCAAAATCCAAGAATATTCCGCTGCCTAAGAAATCCAAGTAGGTTTTGCCAACACCATCTCCAAAAATTTCAACGCCTATAGTAGAGAAAACACCTTTTTTAAATTTCCAATGACCAGACGGAATATAGACTTTACCAACATAAATATCCCATTTATTGTCAGATCTTAATTCGGTACTCGTTATTATTGCGGCATCTATTGCGGCCTGCAGGGCTGCCGAGTTGTCTTCACTTTCCAGTGAAGCACCAAAATCTTCAATATTAAAAAAAGTAGGGCGAATTAACTCTTTAAATTCTTGTGAGGTATTATTTATCTTCTCGTAAGGAATTTTACTAACCCTCATAAACCTCGCTGTTTCATCAAAACGAAAGACTACGAAAGCCAGCAGAAAACCAAGCACTATTGAAAGTATTATCAATACAGGTCTTTTAAACCATTTAGCGCCACGTTTTTTCATAAAAATATTTTTAGAATAAACAAAGATATATGACCCGGAATTAATGGGGGATTGTTTTTCATTAAAAATGACCCCTTTTATTGTAATAAAACAATGTTAAATTCGAAGTTTAGTGTGTAGCAATTTTTTTAAGTTTTACTTACCTTTGTGAACTTATTAAAAGCTTTAGTGCATCTGAAAGGTAAAGTCAAATTCTAAAAAAAGTAATATTCTAGATGCTTTAAGATGGGTAAAGAAATACGAATCATTCTTTAAATTTTTATGAAATATAGAAAGGATATTGATGGCCTTAGGGCTATTGCAGTTCTAGTGGTCATTTTTTGTCATTTAGGCATCAATTCCTTTAAGGGAGGTTTTTTAGGCGTCGATATTTTTTTCGTTATTTCTGGATTCTTGATAACCTATAATATTACTCAAAAACTAAGTGAGGGCAGGTTTTCGTTTAAAAACTTCTATTTAAATAGAATCAAAAGGATTGCCCCTGTTCTTATCGTTATTCTATTACTACTTACTATCTTTAACGTTCTTGTACTGCTTCCCGACCCGTTAAAGAATTACTTGGATTTTTTACCTTATGCTTCGTTAGGTCTTGGAAATTATGCTGCTGCTAATTTAGGACATGGCTACTTTGACGCTGTTTCTGAAAGATATCAGTTGTTACATACTTGGTCCTTGGGTGTGGAAGAACAGTTTTATCTTTTGGTCCCTGTTCTATTTTTCCTCATATGGAAAATTAAACAACAGAAACATAGAAACATAGTAATTAGTATTATCTACTTAATCTCTATTGTAATAAGTGTTTATTTCGTAGAATTTACGGATCAGACAAAGGCTAATTACTATTTGCTTCACACCCGTTTTTTTGAAATATTTACGGGCTCTATGCTTGCCATCTTCTATGCCCAAGTGCCAAGAATAAAATCTAAAAAAGGAGTTGGAGCACTGTATTTAACTTCCTTTTTTTTACTTTTCTTTTTCTCCTACCTTTTTGATGGCTCTAGTCCTTGGCCAGGCACAAATGCGTTGCTAGTATCTCTTATTACCATTTTAATAATTTACTTGGGGAAAGAGAGTAATTCGCCTACAATATTTAAGCAGATTTTAGAGCATAGGACAATGCGTTTCATCGGAAAAATCTCCTATAGTTTATACCTTTGGCATTGGATTATAATAGCCACGTTGGTAGAATTAGGATATGAAGTAAGTGAGTTTACGCTATTTGGCAAATTCCTACTATTAGCTCTTGTAATGATTCCAATTTCGTATTTAAGTTGGAGGTATGTAGAAAATACGTTTAGATACCGAATAACATATAAGTTTAGCTATGCCTTTGCATTATGGGTTTTACTTCCATTTTTGTGTGCAGTAGGGCTTTATAAATATCAAGAGATAACGCCTACAAAGTTTTACGCAAAAGCAGAGGTTGACGTTACAAGTTACAAATATAGTTATGTTCAAACCCCTCATCTAAACGTAAAAAAAAACCCATTAACCACTGAAATGCGTAAAAAGTTTTCAGGTGTGGAGTACTTTGTTGGGGATTATAAAAACAGAAAAAAACAAAACAAAAAAAAAGAGCTTGTACCTGCTGACGCAGAAGTGCTAATTTTAGCAAACTCTCATTTTCATGCATTTAAACAGTTTGTAGATAAGCAATTAAAAGAAAAAGGACTTATAGCTCATGTTTTACACGAAAGAACAGGCAATGTTTATGGTTTTAAAAATGCAGAAGAGCGCTACAGAAAATTACTTAAGGGCAAAAAGTTCGTAGTAATTTGGGTTAGACTAGATTATATTGATTTTGAGGGTACAGATATGAATTGGGATCGGTGGATACTTAATGAAGCAATAGAACAAGGGGTGCAACCTATTTTTTACGTTCCAGGTTTAGAAATGTCATCCGAAAATGAGGCTAGAAAAAATATCTATCAGAACATACTGTTTGGAAAATCTTCCAATGAGGATAATAATAAAGCAAAGTTATTCAGCGATATTCCAACATTGGAATATACCCAAACACTTTATGATGATTACAAAGACAAAATAAGATGGGTTGATTTTAAACCTTTGATGTGTGCGGATAATACATGTAAACTATGGTCTAACGACATTTTCGCTCTTTTTGACAAACATCATATCACTCGGCAAATCGGCTATGAACTTGGTGAAGAGTTTGATTTTAAGTATGAGAACATCTTCGCTCAAACTTGGCAACAAGCACCAATATTGATGAACGGACTAATAGAGTTCGAAAATTCATCAAAAGAATCTCAAAATGAAATAATGTATGAGAGCCAAGGTTATAATATTAAAATTGATTTATTAGACAGAACATACACTATCAAAAAAGATTATAAGCATACGGATAATGAAAGCATGTTCTTTTTCCATATTTTTCCGGAAGAATTGGATGTGCTTCCAGAAAATAGAAAAAGATATAAGTTTGCTAATGCAGACGTTAAAGGAAGCAAACAGGTTTCTTATAGTGAAAAAGATACATTCTTCTTTGGAAAAAACAATTTGCCCGATTATAAAATCAAAACCATACATTTGGGTCATTTTAAACCTAAAGGAGACAAGTTTTTTGAAAAGACATTTGATATTCTTAGGCCCTAATTTTTAATGTCTTAAGAATAATGTCAGAAAACGCCTATTCTTCCAAAAAGGTATTGAACAAGGCAATATTCAATATTGGCTTTCAGATAGTACCTATAGCTGCAGCCCTTATTCTTACGCCCTATCTAATAGAAACTATGGGAAAGGATTCTTGGGCAAAATATTCAATTGGAGTAAGTCTCATATTTTTATCTAATTACTTCTCTTTTGGAATTGGCCCTACTTTAAACAGAAGGGTTTCCGAAATAATTGGACTAAAGCAGAACCATAGAATTAAGGAAGAATTAAAGGAGTGTGTTTCCTTTTCTTATCTCTTGGGGACTGTCTTTTTTATCATCCTTCAAATCGTGTTGTACGTGGCTTACAGGTCGCAAAGTTTTAGTGTTCTGCAAAGTGCTTCGGATTATACTTTTTTCTTCATTGTATTGAGTGTGTTTTTAATGGCATTTATCCTTATTCCTTATAGATCTTTGTTGGAGTCTTTCAGCGACTTTTACTTTTTGGCCATTGCTAGGGCAGTAACTGCAGCGATGTTGTTCTTGATTCCCTTTGCCTATATATACTTTTCTGAAATTTCACTCAGCGGCATTGCCACGTCACTTTTCATCGTTTACATACTGCTTTGTTTTCTATATTTTTTTAGAATAAAGAGATATCAAAAAAAACTTTCTTTTGACGTGTATGGACCATTCAATTGGAACGTTATACAGCGGGTTTTTAAGTTTGAAATAGGCTTTCTGAAAGAAACGATCTGGTTTAGTATTTTCTTTTTAACATCAGCGTTCGTGCTCTTCTTTGATCGCTTCTATTACCCAATTTTTTTTGATACCAATATCATTTCAGATCAGGTGACCATGTTGGATTTATTCAATAGGGTTGCTATTATTACGGGCACTATTTCTTTGGTTTACTTTTCTGCGATTTCTGTCTGGTATCAAGAAAAGAATTTATCCAGAATAAAATCTAGTTTAAGATTACAGCTCATTGGTGTAGGAGGATTATTTACCTTCATTTTGTTATTTTCATACTTTTTTTTAGATGACATTTTAAAATGGTGGTTACAGGCTAGCTTTTCCGCCTTTATGTTTGAGAACGCTTATCACTTGCTTCTAGGTGCTTTGATGATTAACTATACTATCCTCCTAGTAAGGCCCTTACAAGCTATTGGAAAGATTAAAATAGTAAGTGTTTGCTTGTTGTGCTCAACTGTAATATACTTGGTTATCGTTCTTTTTTTAGGAGTATACAAAGCCATAACATATCATTATGTTGCATTTGTTATAAAAGCTTTGTTGGATATGATTATTCTTGTAACATTGTCAAGAAGAAATAAGATTTTATGATAGATAAGGTTTTAATTTATGAGGTTCACTATTCTAATTTTAACAGATATGTTATCCCTCTGGCGGAATATTTGGTTGCTAACGGAATAACCAAACAAGTTGTGATGGTGCATGATTCCTTTACTGCCCATGACAAGATTAAGAAAGCTATTGATGAACGAATAGGGTTATCTGAAGTTGGAAAGGAATACGCTAGGTTAAGAGGACAAGACAATTCCAAAACTATTTTTTTCAACTACAGCTATAGAATAACAGACTTATATTGGACCTATAGGTCAAAAAAAATAGGAATACGTACATACCAGCTTCAGCATGGCATGTATGCTGAATTTTTGGAAAGAAGTTTCCTAGGTTATTTTTCTGCTATTAATAGAAAACTAGTGTATTTAAAATACATGTTTTCATTTTTAACCAAAGGCAAAGGGTCTATCTTCCTGTATTTGTTAAACAAGGATTTTATGAAATCCTTTAAGATTAATGAGTATTTAGAGAACCATAAAAAGCTTAAATTAATAGAAGTGCAGTCCGATTACGTGTTCGTGTGGGGCGACTATTGGAAAGAATGGTTCATAAAAAACCATTATTACATGGGTTTAACGAGCTTTACGACCATAGGGAATCCTGATTATCATACGTTCATTAAGAATAAAAAGACAGAAAGAAACCAGAATCAAGTTTGTTATATTGCTCAGACCTTTGTGGAAGATGGAAGAATGGAAAAAGCCGATTATAAATCTGTTATTGACGAGCTCGCAGATGCCTTTAAAACAAGATTGTCCATAAAGCTACATCCAAGATCCGATAAGACTATTTTTGAAAGGGTTATTGCGAATGGCGGTGAAATAACGTATGATTTTCCAATCTCGGGCTTTTATGTAGGCCACTATTCTTCCTTGCTGGCTTTAGCTGCAAACGAAAATAGTAAAGTATTTCTACTCGAGATTAACAATGAGGAAATTCCAGAATATTTTAAAAACTCTGCGGATGGAGTTTTTGCAACGATGACAGCTTTGGTTGCGGTTGTAGATGCGAATAATGAATCATCAGCTTCCAAAGAAATCTCCTATTATTTCGAGAATAAAGAACAGCATCCTTTCGAAATAATAGCGGAGAGGATTACAAGTCAAATCTAAAAACTATAAGATGTAATGGAAATTTATAAGCCAATACTGCTTCAAGGTATTTCTATATGCTCATTATTGGCATTCATTATATTTTCCAAACTTAAGAAGTCACCTATTTTAAAAGGTGTTTCTTTATCTATTCTACTTGTTTTAATTCTGGTTGTTTTTATTAATAGAGACTACGGCGCAAATATTGATTTGCCACTCTATATGGATTTTTATAAGTATAATGTTGCCTTTGTAGATATCTTTATTTCTAAAACGGCATGGAAAGGAGATTTTCTGTTTTTTGGCTTAATGCCTATTTCCCACATCTTAGGCTTGGGGAAAGAGGACTATATAACCTTTCAATTATCTCTTAGTATTACATTAACCTTTTTAGCCTATTTTTTATTTTTTAAAGATTCTAGATCTTTTGTTTTTTTAGCAATTTTTTTTATGCTCAACAGCTCTTCTTTTTATCTTATTCAAGGAAATGTTATTAGACAAGGACTTTCGTCCTCGCTTTTATTGTTGGGTATCTGCGCCAGTACTGGAGCTAAAACAAACCTTTTTAAAGTAATGGCTTTCTTTAGTCACAAGGGTAGCTTGTTTTCTTTTTTATCAGTTTTTTTGAATTACAAGAACAAAACTAGACTACTAATTCTAATGTTGGCTTTGGTAATAGGGTACTTCTCAATTTTTGTACATATAATTAATTTGTTTCCGTTGCCAGAATTTATTGCAACTAAACTAGATTTTTACTCATCTTTTGAACGTGCATCTTCAAATTCCTTGATAAAACTGTCACTATTGTTATGTTTCAATATCCTGTTTTTACTGTTTAGAAACACCAAAGTAAGCTATGAAAAAGCATATTCATTTTTCTTTGTCTTTTCTATAGCGGCTTTATTGTTATTTAGATTTGATGGCATGTTCTCTAGACTTGTTCTTTATACCGACATTTTTATCCCTATACTAGCGGTCGGTTGTATACAGAAATTCACATTAAAAAAAAACAAAGTGATTGCTGCCTTAGTAATGATTGCATTAAGCCTAATATATTCAATTTACGTATTCAATCACGAATCTATAATTTTTAATATGGGAGAATATTTTTCAATCTAAACCCGATGATATTTAGACAGCGTAACTTCTTTCTTTCTTTTGCCATTATTTTTGCATTTAGTTGTGAGAGAAGGTCTGACCCTACCAATCAGTTCATAACAGATTTGTTAAAGCAAAGCTCCGTCCAAGTATATAAAAGTGAAATACAAAGAACGAGGGTTAATTTTATTCCGAGCGCTAAAATAGTAGTATACAGTTTTTGGAAAAAGGAAGAGTTTGCTAAAAATGGAACCATGTTTTTACATTTCTACCCTAAGGATACGTCTCTTTTGCCAGAAAGAAGAAAGGAGCATGGATTTATCAATGTTTCAATCAAAAAAGGTGATTTTGTTGAAATGGACGCTGTTAATTTTTATATGGTTAAAGACCTTTCATCTTTTGGGGAATTAGACTATTTTATTACTGGGCAGTATATAGGAAATAAGAGAACATGGTTTGCGAAATATAATCTTTCTTCAGGTCTCCGTGAAAATCCGATTCAATCTACACTATCAAAAGATTTAGATAGCGTTAAGAATAAGTTGAAATCAGGCGCTAATGACCTAAATTATGCAGGTAAATCTGACCATAAAATAACGTTTATAAATTATCTACTATTAGCGGATGCCGTTCTTATTTTTAAGGAAAAAAGTGATTTAAGTCTTTATTTGAATAAAGATAGCTCAAAAGCATACGTAAGCTTTAGAATAAACGCGGATGTTTTGAAGCTTAAATACAGTCTTGATTTTTCTGAAGGAATAGATGAAAAGAATGCTTTTTTAGAGAGAAAGCTTATAGACGAACCTTCTATTAATTTTTTGTCAGGGAACATGCATGTGTTGGGCCTTCAAATAGAAGTCCCTGTTCAAGCACAAAGCATGGCTTTGTTTCGTCAAGAATCCGGGAAGCGTATATTGTTGTTTAAAACTGAATTGGATTAGCGGTCGTTGTAAATTAGAATATATTCATGAAATGAAGCGCGTAAAATTTTTAAGGAAATTGCATATTTTGAGCATGGCAATGGCGCTTTGCATTGGTCTTCTGCCTTGGAGTGAAAAACTAAATACAATAAGTATAATTATTTTACTTTCGGGAGTTTTATTAGACGTAGCTTTTAAGAAACAAAAATATCGTTTTGATTTCAAACGCTTTTTAGTAGGGGCAGGAATCTTTTTTGTGGCTCTTACTTGGCTTCTTTTATCAGAAGATTTAAGAGCGGGTTGGGGATATATGGAGCGTATTTTGACAGCTTTGCTTTTTCCTTTGCTCTTTTCTATAGTGGGCCACTATTACCAATTGAAAATACGATACATATTTTTGGTTTTCTTGGCTTCATGCTTTTCTAGATATATCTTTTTTTTAACAGGACTGATTGAGATTGAACTAATCTTTATTTTGGATTATTGGAAAGAAATCTTGATTCAGCTTAATCAATTTTTCAAACAAGAGGCAATACATCCTTCTTATTTTTCAATGTACTTAGGTTTTTGTGCTATTATGTGCTTTTATTTTTTTAGCAAAACCAAGTCGTTTGGCAAAAGATTATTTTGGATTGTATCCTTGTTTATCTTTCTTCTAATAAACCTGACTTTGGCTTCCAAAATGCCTTTTGTCGCAACCCTTTTTGCTCTCATAATTGGAGTTCTTTTTCATGTGTACAGAATAACGGAGGGCAACGGAAAGAAACGATATTTAGGTTTATTAAGCTTTGGGATAATTGCTTTTGGTATATACGTCTACAAAGTGCCAAATGCTATCAAACAAGATATAGTGAACTACTATGATTATTTTACCGAAAAGGATTTAGAAAAAGCATATGATTATAATCAATATGGCACAAATTATTCTATGGAAACGTGGAATAAAACCAATAGAATCCACATTTGGAATTCAAGCATTTCCCTGTTGAAGGCGAACTTTTTATTAGGGGTAGGAACAGGAGATATTAGTAATGAATTAAACAAACAGTACATCTTGGATAATCACCCCTATTTATCCAACAAAGATGCAAACACTCATAATCAGTATTTAGATTATTTAATTAAGTTTGGAATAATTGGTTTTGGTGTACTTGTGTTTTGCTTTTACACCTATTTTAGAAAGTCGCTTCTTACATCTAATTACACATATTTGATGTTTTTAATTTTAGTACTTATTTGTATGCTAACTGAAAACATCTTGAGCAGGCAGTTCGGTATTGTTTTCTTTTTTTTCTTCCAAAACTTGTTTTTCTTTCTGGAAAGTAAAGATGGGAGAACGTTTTCTTTAGAAAAATAATGGATAGTTGCTTTAAACACTAAAATAACAGCTCTAGTATTATTGAAATTAAACTTAACTTTGACAAAGAAAAGTTTGTAGGTTAGAATACACGTTTTGCGATATGTTAGTGTTCAAAACAAGAAAGGTAATACGGTTTCCTCCTACCATTCTAAAGAATTGGCCAACACAAAACATGAACGTGCTGGAGTATTAATTTAATGGGAGCATTAGAGGAAAATTGTCAATTTAGTTAGAGTTTCCTTTCGCTCAAGTCAGCAGGATTACTTGGAAATTAAAATAAAATTGCGGATTAGGTTGGTCTGCACTCTGGAGTGTTTCAATGCTTTAATAGACAAATGACAGCATTAAGAATTTATTTGGCCTTTGTATTACAAGTTGGTATGATTGGTTTTGTAACAATTAGTTTAAAATAAGCACAATGGCTAGACCCTCTATCTTGAACTCATTAGAACGGAAGTTCATTCTTTTGTTAGGAGATTTATTTATAGTAATAGCGAGTTTAAATTATTTTGTACAAGATGTTATAGACACTCAGTTTATCTCGCTCCAATTAAAGGTGGTGGTAATTAGTTTTGGAACCTTATCGTTTTTTGCTCTATCTTATATTTTGGATCTTTACAACTTACAAAGAACATTAAAACGAAAGTATGTAGTATCCCAGGCTTTGTATATTACTACCTTGTTTGTGTTAACTGTGGTTATTTTTACTTTAATAGTTTTTGACGCGAGTTTTTGGATAAAATACCTTTTAGTATTTTTAATATTAACACCGATTCAAATAGCACTTTGGCGGCTTTTTTTTGTGAATGTATTTAGAATTATTCCCACTACAAAAAACGTTTTGTTTATTTATGATGTCGACAGTCAGTCGGATATAAAGAAAGTTACAAATCTTATTGATGGGGAAGACGAAGAAACATTTTATAAGGTAAAGCTAACGTATAATATTAATCAGCATATTGAAGTTAAAAAAAACTTTTTAAAAGCCACCGACAAGATAGATTGCTGGATTATTAACGTAAAGAATTATAATGATCTTCCAGAAGATATTGAGAAGATGATTTTAAGGAGCATCCTTAAAGGGAAGGAAGTAATATCGTTTACTTCGTTTTATGAAAATATTTACGAAGCGTTGCCAATACAATCCCATAATGATAGTTTTTATGAGATATTACAACTGAGAAATAGAAAGATAAGGTATCTCCAGACTATTTTTGGATTCGGAATTAATTTCACACTGGCATTATTTGTTGGTGTTGTTTTTTTACTCTGTACACCATTCGTTTGGTTGTGTAATTTACTGTTTAATAGGGGGCCATTGTTTTACACTCAAAAAAGAGTAGGATTACACGGCAAAGAGTTCAAAATATATAAATTTAGGTCTATGGTTGTTGATGCAGAGAAAACTGGAGCAAAAATGGCAACAAAGAACGATGCGAGGATTACGCCATTTGGTAAGATCTTAAGAGCATTTAGGATAGATGAGCTACCTCAAATTATATCTGTAGTAAAGGGTGATATGCAGTTTATAGGGCCACGACCAGAACGAAAAGTATTTGTAAACCAACTAAATGATCGCGTTCCTTTTTACGCAGCACGTCATTTGATTCGTCCTGGTATTACGGGTTGGGCACAAGTAAAATATAAGTACGGAGAGAATCTCGATGATTCTATCAAAAAACTCGAGTATGATCTCTATTATGTAAAAAACAGGTCTATTACTTTAGATATAAGAATTGTGTTTAAAACCGTAACAACGGTTTTGTTTTCAAGAGGGTTATAGGATGAAAAAAATACTAATTACAGGTGCAGCAGGTTTTTTGGGGTCACATTTGTGCGA
>CAZMUV010000036.1:0-33026 GCA_964569345.1 uncultured Maribacter sp.
CGACCACTATGTCTTGCCCTAATACTATAATTACCTTCTGGTACAATTTTACTTTCATCCGATCTGATCTTACTTATAATTTGTAAACCAGATCTACCTGAGGCTGCAAATACATAATCACCGTCGGCAACTACATAATTGATAGAGCCACTTAACTCAACAACACCCATTAAATCTACAATATCATTTGTTACTTTAATAGCTAAACCAGCTCCTCCATTAGCCATAAGTGTAGTACTACCATTAACAGCGATGGCATTTGTCACTTTATCAGAAAAAGCAATATTATCAGGATCTACAAGAATTGGGAGACGCTCTTCAAGGTCTCCAGTATTTATGTTATACACTCCCGTACCTTGCTCGCCTTCAGGCACAAACAGTTGATTATCTTTCAAGGCAATAGTTCGTTTAGCATCTACGGAAAAATTAGTGCTCGTATTTATTTGTGAAATTATATTTAGGTCATTGTCAAGTATCTTGACACCTGTATTAGCATCTAAAACAGCTAACCTTCCGTTTTCAGAAGCTACGGAGCGTAAGTCATCAAATGTAATTTCATTTAACTTCGAAAAGCTAGCGCTATCATATTTGGCAACAACCCCATTTTCACCACTAGACACGAAAAAAGCGTTATTCATTTTAGTAATACCTGTAGCAGTATTTCCTTGTTGGTAGAAGTAATTGACATCGTTCAAATCAATGACACCGTTGAAAACTCCAATTTTAGCAATGTAAGATTCATCTGTAGCATCAAATACTCTTGCAGCATCTACACTTCCTAAAACATACAAATAACCATTGTCATATAAAATAACATTAGCATCTCTATCATGCATATACATTCTAGAAACTAAAACTGGTTGTAATGGATTGCTTAAATCAATAACATCTACAGCACCAGCAAACGTTTGACCTATTGTATTATAGGAAACATATGCGAAATTATCTTCATAATCTACATGTGTAGCAGTAAGGTTAGAACTGGTATCAAACTCAGGTCTTGATACTTGGCCTACCAAATTAAGATGAAAATCACTCGTTGATTTTGAAAGTAGTCCTGCACTTTTTCTGGATATTTCATGCTCAAAATAAATACTTAAAATACCGTTACGGTCGTTGTTAATTCCATTTGAGAGTACCGCATTATTTTCTTCTATCGTAAGGTCTATTCTTGGATTTTCTACATCGAAAACGGTTGTTTCATCGGAACAACCAGTAATAACGAATAATGCAATTAATACTACTGCTGATATCTTTTTCATGGCAATTTGGACTAATAGTTGATTTTTGATATTCTAAAAACTCTATGATTCTATGTTTATTGCTTAATTATGAGCCCTTTCGATAAAATACATGGTCCAACAATAAGTTAGATAGAGCATCTCGGCTTAAAAAATAACGTGTAAGAAATGGTTTAAGAAGTCCATTTCGCTAGAAGGGAAAAGGAACTTAAATTCAAATATTATTGCTTGGCTTTACCAATCCCTTAATTAATAGTAACAGTTTATAAAAAATACTAAAGCGAATATGGTCCTAAACCCTATAGGGATAATGGCACTAAAAGTAAAGGTTGAACCCATATTTTAAAACTGTAAGTTTTGAACCCTGCTATAATTCTATAGCCCCTAGACAAGGGAAAGAACTGTTTGGAATATGTACTGAGACTAGCCCCTAACCTATTTTTGGACTGAGTACCTTTTTAATGGCTCCTACCAATTGATAGATTGAAAAGAAAATAAGGCACAAGATACTTCCAAAAAGTATGGGGATAATAGCTCCAAAGGTAAATGCGGAACCAAGAACCCAACCCAAAAAATATTCTGATTTATACAACGGAAAGATAAAGGCCAATAGAAAAATTAAGCCCATAATGTAATCAGTAATGTCAATTCCATTCATAAAACTAACCGAAATACTAATAGCAAACAGTACACCCCCGAATAACCGTAAAATAACTAGTTTTAGTGATTCTTTATTCTCACTTTGATTTAGCCTTTTAGAAATACGGAACAACAAAAAATAAGTAAAGAAAGGCAGCACAATAGCACCCCACCAATTAGGAATACCTGGCATATCCTTACTATGAAAAATATAATGTACAGGTATACCATCGTGGGTATAATCCCATGCAATATGTCCCCAAATCAATAGGGTAACTAGTGTGGTTATTAAAATTCTAACTTTCTGAGATAATAGATTTTTCATTGGTTTTGATTTGATTGATGTGCACATATGACGCAGGTTCAGCTCATTTGTTACGGCATAATTTGACTAGTTAGCAAAATAGGGGTGTTGGACGATTATTAATTTCGATATAACAGATAACTTATTGAACCACTGTTAACACCTTTTTAAGAAATTCACCTTTGCTTTTTCCTATATTTAGGCGACTAATTAAAGGACCAACAATGACAAAAAAACTACTGCTTGCAACACTGCTTGCGGCTTCCTTGTATGTACAAGCCCAAGAAGACAAAAAAGACACCAAGAAATGGGACGTCTCTAGCCCTGGGTCTGAATTCAACTATAAAGACCATAGTTTTACTACAAACGAAGGTACTTGGATGAATTTGGATGTTAGTCCAAACGGAAAAACCATCGTATTTGATATGCTGGGTGATATATACTCCATGCCTATTAGTGGTGGTAAAGCAACCGCTTTGCGAAGCGGAATCCCTTTTGAGGTACAACCAAGATTTAGCCCAGATGGGAAACAAATCGCTTTTACCAGTGATGCAGATGGTGGAGATAATATATGGGTGATGAACCTAGACGGCTCGGATGCGAAAGCGGTTACCAAAGAAAGTTTCCGTTTGCTGAACAACCCGTATTGGACACCAGATGGAAACTATATTGTTGCTAGAAAACACTTCACGTCGCAACGTTCACTTGGCGCTGGAGAAATTTGGCAATATCACAAAGCAGGCGGTACAGGCATACAATTAACCAAACGTAAAAACGACCAACAAGACGTAAACGAACCATGTATTTCGCCAAACGGCAAATATCTCTATTATAGCGAAGATGTATATCCAGGCGGTAATTTTCAATACAATAAAGACCCCAACAAACAGATTTATGCTATAAAAAGGTATGAATTTGAGACTGGTAAAACCGCAATCATAACCAGAGGTCCAGGAGGAGCTGCTAGACCTCAACTATCTAGAGACGGAAAGCTGATGGCATTTGTAAAACGTGTTCGCACAAAAACCGTTCTATTTCTTCACGATTTAGCTACGGGAGAAGAGTGGCCGCTTTTTGACGATTTAAATAAAGACCAACAAGAGGCTTGGGCCATATTTGGTGTCTACCCTAATTACAGCTGGTTACCAGGAGACAAGGAACTGGCTTTCTGGAATAAGGGGAAAATTCATAAAATAAATATTAATACACTAGAAGTTACCAATATCCCTTTTAGCGTGGATGCGACTATACCCATTGCCGAGACCGTTCATTTTAATAATCTAGTGGATATGGATACGTTTAATCCTAAAGTGATTCGCCATGCGGTGACTTCTCCTGATGGAAAAATGCTGGTATTCAATGCGCTGGGTCATTTATGGTCTAAAAAGTTACCAAATGGTAAACCAAAAAGATTAACTGATGCCACAGATTTTGAATCTGAGCCTTCATTTTCACCAAACGGTAAGGAATTGGTTTTTGTAACCTGGAACGATTCTCAATTAGGAACGGTATGCAAAATTCCCTCACAAGGTGGTACTGCTATTAAAATAACAACAGAAAAAGGTATTTTCAGAAACCCAGTATTTAGTCCGTCTGGAAATCAAATTGTTTTTCATAAGGAATCCGGTAATTCCGATCAAGGACTGAGTTTTGGTAAAAATGCTGGTATCTATACCATAAATAGTGATGGAAGCAATTTAAAACGACTTACTAGGGAAGGTGAATATCCACAGTATACTGTGGATGGTAGTAGAATTTTCTATCAAAACGGAGGTACCTATTTTGGAAGTCTTACCAAAGAACTAAAATCAGTTAACCTAAACGGAGAAGAAGAGCGAACACATATAAAGTCTAAATATGCAAACCGACTCGTGCCAAGCCCAGATAACAAGTGGATTGCATTTACAAACCTTCATAAGGCCTACATTGCACCTTTATTACTGAATGGGAAGACCATAGATCTAGATGACAAATCTACTATAGTCCCAGTTTCACAAATTGCTAAAGATGCTGGTATCAACTTGCATTGGTCTACAGATAGTAAAACCATACACTGGACATTAGGAGATGCTTATTTCTCTAATAACATTAAAGACCGATATACCTTTTTACCTGGCTCTCCCGAGACCGTTGCTAAAATGGATTCTGTTGGCACCAAAGTAGGACTAACAGCTAAAATAGATAAGCCTACCGGCAAAATAGCCTTTACTAACGCCCGTATTATTACTATGGAAAACGGGGAGGTAATTGAAAACGGAACACTTATCGTTAATGGCAACAAGATAGTATCGATAGGAAAAGTTTCCGATATTACTGTACCATCAGACGCAAAAGTATATGATGTATCAGGCAAAACCATAATGCCAGGTATTGTAGATGCACATGCACATATTGGTGGTTTCCGTTACGGACTAACCACCCAAAAACATTGGCAATTCTATGCTAATTTAGCTTTTGGGGTGACCACAGCGCATGACCCTTCTGCAAATTCGGAATCCATCTTTGCCATGGCAGAACTTATTAAAAATGGTCAAATGGTTGGTCCAAGATTGTATTCTACGGGTATCATTCTATATGGTGCAGAAGGTGATTTTAAAGCTACAATAAACAGTTTGGATGATGCACGTTCCTCTATCCGAAGAACAAAAGCATACGGAGCACAGTCTGTTAAGAGTTATAACCAGCCTAGGAGAGAACAGCGCCAACAGGTAATGCAAGCTGCGCGTGAATTAGGGATCAATGTAGTCCCAGAAGGTGGTTCTACATTTTATACGAATATGACCATGATTATGGACGGTCATACAGGGGTGGAACATAATATCCCAGTAGCACCGGTATATAAAGATGTATTAGAATTATGGAAGACAAGTAAAACCGGCTACACTCCTACCCTCATCGTTAATTATGGCGGTATGAACGGAGAATATTATTTTTACCAAAAAGATAAGGTTTGGGAGAACGAAAAGTTATTAAAATACACCCCTAGAGCTATTGTAGATGCGCGATCAAGACATCGTACTATGGTACCTGATGAGGAGTATGAAAACGGGCACATACTCGTATCTAAAACTGCAAAAGAACTAACAGATGCTGGTGTTAAGGTCAACTTAGGCGCACATGGTCAGTTACAAGGGCTTGGTGCGCATTGGGAACTATGGTTACTGCACCAAGGTGGTATGACGAATATGGAAGCGTTAGAAGCCGCTACCATTAACGGAGCGCGTTATATAGGCGCTGGAAACGAAATAGGCTCTTTAAAAGAAGGCAAACTGGCAGATATCATTGTTTTAGATAAAAACCCCTTGGAGGACATTCGTAATTCGGAATCCGTAACACATACTATGGTAAACGGCAGACTTTACGACACTGCAACGATGAATGAAATTGGAAATACAGCGGCGGATAGAGGGCAATTTTGGTGGGAGAACAGCAAATACAACGGTTCTTTTCCTTGGCATGAGGAAGCGCAGAGTTTTACCGTGCCCGGGTGTGGTTGTCATTTGGGACATCAGTAGTTTAAAGTTTAAATAAAATAGTATAATCAATTAGAAATCAGTAATTTAAATACAACTATTTAATATATATATTCAATGAAGTACCTTTTACAATCTTTAGTTTTCCTTTTTAGTATTAGTACGGCACTTGCCCAAAATTTCGATATGAAATTGATGCAAGACCTAAAACCTAGAAATATTGGGCCTGGCGGTATGAGTGGCCGTGTAACGGCAATAGATGCCGTACACTCCAATCCTGAAGTCATGTATGTGGGCACGGCTTCGGGTGGACTCTGGAAATCTACTTCGGGTGGTATCAAATGGGACCCCATTTTTGATAATGAACTCACCGCATCTATAGGTGCTGTGGCGATTCAGCAATCTAACCCTTCTGTTATTTGGGTAGGAACTGGGGAAGGGAATCCCAGAAACAGCCTTAATGGTGGTTACGGGGTGTATCGTTCGTTGGACGGTGGTAAATCTTGGAAATCCATGGGGCTAGAAAAAACACGGCATATACATCGGATAAAAATCGACCCAACAGACCCCAACACTGTTTATGTTGGGGCCATAGGCTCTCCATGGGGCGAACATGCAGAACGTGGTGTTTACAAAACTACAAACGGTGGAGAAACATGGGACAAAATTTTATTTGTAAATAATAAAACTGGTGTTGCAGATATGGTCATGGACCCTACCAATCCAAATAAGCTGATAGTGGCTATGTGGGAGCATAAGCGCGACCCTTGGTTCTTCAATTCCGGTGGAGAAGGAAGTGGTATGTACATGACCCATGATGGTGGAAAAAACTGGAAAAAAATTACAGAAGAAGACGGACTTCCAAAGGGAAATCTTGGGCGAATTGGTATTGCCATTGCTCCTGGAAAACCAGATATCGTCTACGCTTTGGTCGAGGCAAAGAAAAACGCATTGTACAAATCAGAAGATGGCGGATTTAAATGGAAGATGATTAATAACAAAGCCGATATTGGTAACAGACCATTTTACTACTCAGAAATATACGTAGACCCACAAAATGAAAATAGGGTGTATTCTGTATTTACCTATATAAACGTATCCGAAGATGGCGGCAAGAACTTTAAAGAGCTTATGCCAGCCTACAGAGCTAATAATGGCGTGCATCCAGACCACCACGCGTGGTGGATACATCCGGAAAACGGACAGTTTATGATGGACGGGAACGATGGCGGAATGAATATTACCAGAGACGGTGGAAAATCATGGCGTTTTGTTGGTAATATTCCTGCAGCACAGTTTTACCATATTAATGTAGATAATGAGTTTCCGTACAATGTGTACGGTGGTATGCAGGACAATGGTTCTTGGCGAGGTCCAGCCTATGTATGGCGAGATCAGGGTATACGTAATAGCTACTGGCAAGAAATAAGCTTTGGTGATGGTTTTGATGTCGTACCAGATTTGGACAACTCTCAGTTTGGCTATACCATGAGTCAGCAGGGAAGTGTTTCCCGTTATGACCATATAACAGGAAACAACTATACGGTACGCCCTACCCCACCCGATGCAGATACAAAGCTTCGGTTTAACTGGAACTCTGCCATTGGGCAAGACCCATTTAATAATAGCACTGCCTATTTTGGGAGTCAGTTTGTGCATAAAACTATAGATAAGGGTCTTACTTGGAGTATTATTTCTCCAGATTTGACCACCAACGACCCTGAAAAACAGAAACAAAGCGAAAGTGGTGGATTAAGTATGGATGCCACGGGAGCAGAAAACCATACGACTATTCTTGTCATTGAACCTTCTCCTTTAGAAAAGGATATGCTTTGGGTAGGAACGGATGACGGAAAAGTACATTATACTCAGAATGGCGGCACCACCTGGATTGAGGTTACTCAGAATATAAAAGGACTACCCGCCGGAAGCTGGATTCCACAGATAAAAGCATCCAATAAAAACAAAGGGGAAGCGCTATTAATTGCCAACGACTACCGTAGGTTTAATTACACGCCATACGCCTACAGAACTAAAAACTACGGAAAAACATGGGAACGTATTGTAGATGCCAATGATGTACAAAGCTATACCCTAAGTATCGTGGAAGATATAGAAAACCCAAATTTGCTGTTCTTAGGAACCGATGACGGCCTCTATATTTCTTTTGATGCTGCTGCAAACTGGCAAAAATGGACAGAAGGTTTCCCCACAGTTTCTACCAAAGATTTAGTGATTCATCCAAGGGAGCATGACTTGGTTATCGGCACCTTTGGCCGCGCCGCTTGGGTTATGGACGATATACGTCCCCTAAGGGCCGTTGCCGCAAATAAATCAATTCTGCAAACAGATGCTACACTTTTTAATCCACCTACCGCATACCAGGCAGCATATCAGCAACCAACTGGAAGTCGGTTTGGAGGAGATGCGATGTATAACGCAGAAAATAAAAAAAAGGGTGCAATGATTACCTACTTTTTGAAGGAAGGGAAAAAGAAAGAGGCCGACAAGAAAGCTGATGATGACGAAGAGAAAGACACCGATACGGAAACTCCCGAATCAATGGAGGAAGTAAAAGAAAAGTTGACTGGAGTACAGAAAAAGGATTCCGTACAGTTTGATATTTATGATGGCACACGGTTAATACGAACTCTAAAATATAAAACGCCTGAAAAAGCAGGTTTTCACAGAATCTATTGGGAAATGGACGAAAAAGGACCGGACAGACCTTCGCGTTCTATTGCCAAAAATAAAAAAGAAGGTGGAGGTATGGATGTTAAACCAGGAACCTACACCATAAAAATGAGTTTTGGCGAAGTGATGGACGAGGCGATAATTTCCGTTAAATCTGACCCTAGAATACCTGTAAACACCGCTGTTATCAGCGAGGTGTATACCACTGGGAAAAGCATAGAAAAAATGAACCAGACCGCTGCAGATGCAGTTAAGCAATTGGTGGAAAGCAAAATAGTGGCTGAAAAATATAGCAAAGACCTAAAAGAACTGGACGAAAAAAAGTATACCGACCAGATCAAGGCATCAAAAGCTATTGTAAAAGAGGTAGATTCTATCATAGCCCTTTATTTAGGAACCGTAGACAAACGCCAAGGTATTACCCGTAATCCTGAAATTACGGTAACGCAACGTATTAGAACCGCTAGCTATTATACCAATAGCCGAAAAACAGGTATTACGAAAACAGAACGTGACCTTATTCGTTATGCGGAGGTTGAACTAAAAAGTGCTCTAGAGAAAACCAATACATTCTTTAGCGACAAATGGAAAGTATATAGGGGAGCTATAGAAAAATTAAACGTTTCCCCGTTCAAAGAAACCGAAAGCTTTTCGCTTGATTAAAACTTCGAAGCAGCAGGCATAATGTAAGTAATTACATTTATTTTGGATAGAAACTTTGTGAAACAGCTATTACGGTTAAATTCAACCTAAAAGATAGGTGTTTCACAAAGAATCCAACAGCAGTAGGATTTAGCAATACCAAGCTATTTAAAAGAGTTGGTAAAGCGTAGTTACAACAACTCCTTTTCTGTCCTTTAAATGAACTGATTCTAGTTGTTTTTCAGATAGTACCTTAAAATTAAACGGTGGAGCAGTTAGGTTGATTCCACTATTTTTTTTCAGTCTAATTCCCTGCCCTGAAATAATATCTTTATTTGATGTGAATCCCCCTTCGGGAACATGTTCCGTTAGAACTACATATTTAAAATCCGTGAGCTTTCGCAACACAGCGTTTACTTCAGCATTAGATAAATGTTGTAACACCTGCCTTAATACTGCACAATCTCCTGAAGGCAAATCATCTACTGCAATATCTAAACATTGGAATTCTAAATTTTCTTGGTTAAATTTCTCTTTGTTATGCGCAATAAGTGCTGGAACAATATCCACGGCAATATACTTCTTGGTATGCGTAACCAATTCTTTCCCTACGTTAAAATCTCCACAGCCTAAATCACAAACGACCAGAGGATTTTTAAAAGAGTTCAAAAATGAAGTAAGTACCCTTAAATACGGATTTACAAACTCTGGATTATGAGAACCCACACCCGAATAAAACGCCCCCGTAGTACTGCCCCAAAGTTTTAGAGCATATACCTGTTCCATGACAGCTTTGGTTGGCCATGGCTTTTTCGCTTTCCGAGTTTCTTTTTTGTCCATGTTCCTTAAAAAGCTTCAGTTATGTAAAATATAGCATTGCACACGCTTGGGTTGTACTGTTAAAGGTACCCATAAGGAAGTAAATGAATCTATCTATTATAATAGTTATAGCTGCAAGGATGTGGTTGTATTGGTCAATTGAAGTTACGTGGTACTTTTATAGAAAAAACCAATGATGAAAAGTCTGATTAAACAAAAGGCAATCCACAGTTATCCTTTTTCAGCCAATGCTGTAGTGGTTTCTTCTTTATAGATTTTTTGCACGATAGCGTGTAAATCCGGAATTACGTTTCTAGCTAATTTGGAATTACCATTGAGTAACACACAGATTCCTAAATCGGATGCTGGATATACCGCAATTTCGTTTCTGTAGTTATTTACACTACCGCCATGGTGCCAAACAGTTTCAATATCGGGAGCATCTGCTTTTTGGTATTCATGAATGCGCCATCCAAAACCGTAGGATGATTTAACATGTCCATCCCAACGTTGGTAATATTTGTTTTTATTCTTAAACGTTATAAAAGGCTCAAAAGCCTGCTTCATAGAAACCGATTCCAATACATCAGGATTATGACCGAGTAAAAACCGCATCCATTTGGCCATATCTACGGAACTTGCATTTATTCCTCCTGCCAATACAGCGTTGTAATATTTATCCGTTAACGGCGTTGCCCTCCAACTTTTTCCATTTCTTCTATGCGGCAACGCCACATTTTTTTCTTGAAGCAAATCAGCATGGTTCATAGAGATATGCGACATACCCAAAGGCGTGAAAAACCTATCTGTTAATAATGTTTTAACATCGGCACCGGCAGCCTTCTGCATTACTTCTTGCCCTATTGCGAACATTGCGTTTTGGTAGCTGTATTGTTGACCTGGAATACTAATGGGTGCGACCTCATCGAACCGATTGGCAATTTTAGCTACGGATATGCCCGCCTCTACCAAATTCGTAAAGCTATGATATGGCGTTCCGGAGGTATGAGAAAGAATGTGTTCAAATCTTACACTTTTAGTATTATTTTCGTCCCCAAAGCTAAAATCAGGTAAATACTTCACTATCTGATCATCGAAACTTAATTTACCTTCGGACTGTAAACTTGCAGCCAAAACTCCTCCAAAACCTTTGGACAAGGAACCTAGTCGAAATACAGTCTCGCCATCAACTACAGTATTTTCATTCACACTCCGTTTTCCAAATCCATCAGAAATCAAAATGGAATCTCCCTGTACGATACTTACACCTACGCCAACGATATCTCCAGCAGCTAGTGCCTTTTGGAAATATGTATTCAAGGCCTCTTTTAATTGGTCTTGCTGCGCTGTATATATTTTTGATTCTTCCTTACGGATAGTATCTAAAACTAAATCCTGCACAGAAACAGTTTGATTAGTCGTATTTGAGGCTTCTATAAAAGCAGTGGTTGTGATATATAATGCCACTATAAATGAAGCGACAAGTAAGAATCTAATACGTTGCACTGGTTCCTTGGGTTTTAATTAATCTTAAATTAAGTTGCATTTTAATCTGGTACTTCTAAAGGAACGCAACTATTACAAAAATGTTTTGTTTTTTAATCTTTTAACTTAATGCTTTCGTGTTAAAGCAGTTAGAATCGGATTGATTATTTCAACGCTGTTGTTCATCCTATAAAAAAACAGCCAGCAGATGGCGACTCTAATTTTGAACTATAAAACTCAGGTTAAGATAAGTAAAGTCAGTATATAATTACAATTATTAATGGCGAAATACTACTAAAAAGCAGGGAATCAACAGCTTTTATTAATTCGCTTGTATACCAAACACATATAATCCCACGTTATGTAAGAATTATCTTATTAATTAATTTTATGAAAATATACCAACAACAGTATACCAACGTTGAAGATCTAAGCAATTTGGTTATGGATTTTATACCAGATATATTCTTCATTTTTATCTCTCCACAATTTACCAATCCAAAGAATTTTATAAAAAAACTTCATCTTCAATTTCCAAATACTTTAGCTATTGGTTGTTCTACTGCTGGCGAAATACTAGGCAATGAAGTATTGGACGGTACCGTAGTGTTAACAGCAGTAAAGTTTGAGAAAACCAAATTAAAGCTAGTACATACAGATCTCGGAGATCATGAAATGGATAGTTATAAGACCGGAAAGACCATTAGTGAGTCACTTCATCAGGAAGACCTTAGACATATTTTTGTCCTAAGTGATGGTCTGGAAGTCAATGGGGCAGAATTAGTTACCGGTTTATATGATAACCTGAATAAATCGGTAAGCATAACAGGAGGTTTGGCAGGAGATGGGGCCGATTTCAATAATACGTTTATCGTGTATAATAACGAAATTGCGTCTAGAAAAGTAGTAGCCTTAGGACTTTACGGTACGGGTTTAAAAGTTGGTTTTGCATCCAAAGGTGGTTGGGACAGTTTTGGAATAGAAAGACTGGTAACTAAATCCGATAAAAATGTGCTACATGAATTGGATGGCGAACCAGCGTTGGAGCTTTATAAATCTTATCTAGGTGATAAAGCCAAAGACCTTCCGGGCTCAGGGCTACTGTTTCCATTAAGTATGCGCGATAAAAACCAAGGTACACCTGTGGTGAGAACCATCCTTGGTATAGATGAAGAAAATAATAGTTTAACATTTGCCGGCAACATTCCAGAGGGCTCTTATGTTCGGTTAATGAAAGCGAACGTAGATCGCATCATCAATGGCGCAGAGGAATCCGCCATAACATGCAGAAAGAGTATGGATGATGAACAGCAATTAGCTTTTCTAATTAGCTGTGTAGGCCGCAGGTTGGTCTTAAAACAACTTGTGGAAGAAGAGGTAGAGGCAGTTAACGAACAGCTTGGTGAGGGTATTTACACCACAGGATTCTATTCTTATGGTGAAATTGCTCCTTTCGATGAATTTTCACCATGTGAACTGCACAACCAAACCATGACCATTACGACCCTTGCAGAATGAAACGATACCACCGATTACTAAATAGGCAACTAAAGAAAACTAATTTGACTAACAACCAATTAGACAACTTAGCTCCATTTTTGGAACAAATCAACGAAGCCTATGTAGCCTTTGACAACGACCTTAACCAAACCGAAAACGTCCTAGAAAAAAGTTCTCAAGAGCTTTTTTTAGCAAATAAGCGACTAATTTCCAAAATTGACGCTGTTTCTAATAGATTGTCTAAAGTTGCGGAAAACATTAAGGATGTGATTTTCGAAATAGACCTAGAAGGTAATTGGAAGTATCTTAATCCTGCTTGGGAAAAACTTTCTGGTTATACGGTTGCCGAATGTCTAGGGAAGCCTTTTTATGAAAAGAGCTATACTTTAGATGGAGAACACATTATAAATTTGATTGATTTAGAGCAACTAAATTTAAATATTCAACGTAATGTTTTACAGGTGCAAACAGCACACAAGGAAACTAAATGGGTAGATGTTTCCGTAAAAGGGATTATCAATAAAACTGGCACACTGGAAGGCTATATTGGAACAATTGTAGATATTTCAGATTTAAAAAAGACAGAAATTGAACTGCTCAATGCAAAAGAAAAAGAGACCTTAGCCAACCGGGCTAAGGATGATTTTTTATCTACAATGTCTCACGAAATACGAACTCCTTTAAATGCGGTAATAGGTATTAGTCATTTATTGCTATTAGAAAACCCCAAACCAGAACAATTAGAAAATCTTCAGACCTTAAAATATTCATCAGAACATTTATTAGGTCTTGTAAATGATATTTTGGATTTCAACAAAATCTCCTCAGGTTCTTTAGACTTAGAAAAGGTAGAATTCAGTGTTACCCATTTGCTTAACGGTATACAAGGTATTTTTAATAATCGAGCCAAAGCAAAGAATATACGGTTCGCTATCAAAAAAGATAACCTACTGCCAGATGTGCTAATGGGAGATTCTGTTCGTATTTCACAGATACTTACCAACTTGGTTAGCAACGCTTTAAAGTTTACAGAAAAAGGTAGGGTAACTCTTGATCTTGAAATTGCGGCAGAAACCGAGGAAACCTGCCTTTTAGAGATTTTTGTAAGGGATACTGGAATAGGAATCCCTTTGGAAAAGCAAGAAAGAATATTCCAATCCTTTGCTCAAGCAAATTCTGATACGACTAGAATATATGGGGGTACTGGACTAGGATTAGCTATTTGTAGGCAATTACTAGAATTAATGGGAAGCACACTTCATGTTGATAGTGCGGAAGGTAAAGGCTCTACTTTTAGTTTTTTGTTACAACTAAACAAAGGAACAAAAGAGTCAACCTTAACTTCTAATAACGAACACGGTTTGCTAGAAGGCAAAGAAGCTCCCGACCTAGATGGTGTGAAAATACTAGTTGCCGAAGACAATAAAGTAAACATTATGGTCATTAAAAAATTCCTCTCTAAATGGCATGTGGACTACGATATTGCCGAAAATGGAGAGATTGCTTTTGAAATGGCTAAACAAAACAGCTATGACCTTGTATTAATGGATTTACAAATGCCGGTTATGAATGGATTTACATCATGTAAATTAATAAAGGAATCTTCCAATTCCCTAAACAGGGATATTCCCATATATGCCCTTTCTGCATCAACAGGTGCTGATATAAAAAATGAAATAAAGGATAATAAAATGGACGGACTAATTTCTAAACCGTTTAACCCAAATGAATTACATCAGAAATTGAGCGACATTATAAAAGAGGCAAGGGCAAAGCTCAAAAGCAATGCCCGAACCTAAAAAATTAAAGAATATAATCCGTGCTCACGAAATTGGAGAGTTTGGTTTCCAGAAGTTGTTGTATGACTTCTGTATTAAGGTCGTTATCCTTAAAAGCCACGAATGTCCTAATAGAAAAGGAACGTAATGCATCATGCACACTCAGTGTAGCCTGAGCAGAATCCTTTCTTCCTGTAAACGGATACACATCTGGTCCTCTTTGGCAGGAGCTGTTCAAGTTCACTCTACAAACAAGATTTACCAATGTATCAATTAACGGTGCCAAAGCATAAACGTCCTTACCAAAAAGACTCACTTGCTGTCCGTAATTACTTTCCGCCATATCATCTAAAGGCTCCTCAATATCAACAAAGGGAACTATAGGAATTATAGGACCAAACTGTTCCTCTTGGTACACACGCATATCTTTAGTGACCGGATATAAAACAGCCGGCCAGATATAATTATCAAAATGTTGTCCGCCTTTTTTATTCAGTATTTTAGCACCTTTCGCAAGGGCATCATCTATAAGTTCTTGAATATATGCTGGCTTTTGAGGCTCGGGTAATGGGGTTAGTTTCACACCATCATCCCAGGGGTTACCAAACTTTAAACTGTCTACCGCTTCAGCAAAACGTTCATTGAATTTCTTTTGAATATCCTCATGTACATAGACCACTTTAAGTGCCGTACAGCGTTGTCCATTAAAGGAAAGTGTTCCTGCAATACATTCGTTTATGGTCAAATCCATATCTGCATCTGGTAAAATGATTGCTGGGTTTTTAGCCTCTAAGCCCAGTACCAATCTCAAACGGTTACTTTTTGGGTGTTGCTCCTGTAATGCATTGGCAGATTTACTGTTCCCAATCAAGGCGAGCACATCTACCTTTCCGGTTTTCATTATCGGTGCTGCCACTGCGCGACCTCTTCCAAATATAATGTTGACTACCCCTTTTGGAAAACTGGATTGAAATGCTTCCAAAAGCGGCGTAATTAATAATACTCCATGCTTTGCAGGTTTAAAAATCGCAGTATTTCCCATGATAATTGCGGGAATCAATAAGGCAAACGTCTCGTTCAATGGGTAATTATAGGGTCCCAGACATAAGACCACGCCAAGCGGTCCTCTTTTAATATGAGCATAAACGCCATCGTGTTTTTGAAATTTAGCAGCATCCCTATCCAGCTGCTTGTAATCCTCTATCGTATCCACAATATAATCAACGGTGCGGTCAAATTCCTTTTGAGAATCGGGGAGAGATTTCCCAATTTCCCACATGAGTAATTTTACAATTTCTGCCCTTTTGGTCTTCATTTTGGTAACAAAAACCTCCATACATTCTATACGATCTTTCACATGCATGGTAGGCCAAACTCCTTGACCCTTGCCATATGCGCCCAAAGCAGCGTTCAAAGCGTCCAATGCTTCTGCTTCTTGTAAATCAGGAATACTCCCTAACAAGGTTGGTTTATAGTCTTCTGTAGAAGAAATTGTTGAAAACACGTCTGTGGTTTCCCCTTTCCATTCTTTCAATTCTCCGTTTACTAAATAATGCTTTTGATGTAAAGCCTCATTTATTTGAAATTCTTCAGGTATTTTCATAGCGTTTTCCTATTAAGATATTTTAATTTATTCGATTTCCCAAATATTAGAATGTTCTTTTATTATGTGGTGAAAGCTAAACCAAATACTCAAACAAGTCTGGCTTGTCATTTATATAATCTCCATAAAAATTATTGGCTTTCATTCGCTGAATCAATGGCGCTAGGTCTTCTGGGTTTTTCAATTCAATTCCCACCACCGCAGGTGCATTTTCACGGCTAGACTTCTTAGTATATTCAAAATGCGTAATATCATCTGTAGGACCTAGAATATCGACCACAAACTCCTTTAGGGCTCCCGGTCTTTGTGGAAACCTAATAATAAAATAGTGTTTTAGTTTGCCATATAGTAAAGCACGTTCTTTTATTTCTGCTGTCCTTGTGATATCATTATTACTACCTCCAATTATACACACCACATTCTTGCCTATTATCTCGTCTTTATATTGACCTAAAGCGGCAATTGTCATTGCCCCTGCGGGTTCAACTACTATGGCATCTCTGTTATACAAATCAAGAATAATTTGGCAAACCTTACCTTCATCTACCGTAATCATGGCATCTAAAAAGTTATTACAGATTGGGAATGTAAACTCCCCTACCCGCTTTACCGCCGCACCATCAATGAACTTATCTATATGGTTCAAAGCAATTATTTTGCCCTGCTCTATTGAAGATTTCATAGAAGGTGCTCCTTTTGGTTCTACACCAATAATTTTAGTATTTGGAGAAAGCTGACTAAAAACACTAATAAGACCAGATGCTAAACCACCACCACCAACACAAACAAATAGATAATCTATTGGGTTTTTAGTTTGTTCCATTAATTCTAATCCAACCGTAGCCTGACCTTCAATAATTTTAGGGTCATTAAAAGGGTGTACAAAAATCTTTCCTGTTTTAGCTCCGTTAACTTGCGCTGCTTCAGAGGCATCATCGAAGGTATCACCCTCCAAAACCACATCGACCCAATCACCGCCAAATAAGCGTGTTTGCTCCACCTTTTGCTTTGGTGTTACAGAAGGCATGTAAACGGTACCCTTAATTTTTAAATGATGACAAGCAAAAGCGAATCCTTGAGCATGATTACCTGCACTTGCGCATATGACTCCATTTTTAACTTCTGATGTAGACAGCGTACTTATTTTATTAAAAGCCCCTCTAATTTTATAGGAGCGTACGCGTTGAAGGTCTTCTCTTTTTAACTGAACAGTACAGTCAAATTCTTTTGATAGCCGAATACTAAGGGTCAATGGGGTTATTTCTGAAATCTCAGAAATTATTTTAGCAGCACTACGTATATCATCCAATTTAGGGAAATAGGAAATGGGTACTTTTTTATTAGGTTTTCCCATAGATTATGGTCGCTTATATGTTTTAATCGGTATGCTGTTTATTCCCCACTATTTTAAAACCTAAATTGTCCGTTTAAAAATAACTGAATAGAAATCTAGTTTTAATACTGAAATTTCCTTTTAATTATTCTTAACCGGACAATAGGAAGTCTAGTGTCGACTTTAACGTTTATACAATCGGTTTCATCGCAGTCATAGACTCCCTTAAACGGGTTCCTACGATCTCTACCGGATGCTCACGTAACGCTTTATTAATTGCAATTAACTGTGCATTATCAATATGATTATCCATTCCTTCTGAATAATTTTTACCAATAACATCTGTATCAATATTCGTCATAAAGTCAGTCAAAAGTGGCTTACATGCGTGATCAAAAAGGTAACAACCATATTCAGCCGTATCTGAAATAACTCGGTTCATTTCAAATAATTTCTTTCTCGCAATTGTATTTGCTATCAATGGTGTCTCATGTAATGATTCATAATAGGCAGATTCTGCAATAATACCAGATTCTGTCATGGCCTCAAAGGCTAACTCTACCCCAGCCCGTACCATAGCCACCATTAAAACTCCATTATCATAAAATTCTTGTTCTGAAATTTCCTGACTACCAGCAGGAGTTTTTTCAAAAGCAGTTTCACCTGTAGCGGCTCTCCACGTTAATAAGTTTTTGTCATCATTAGCCCAATCTTCCATCATGGTTTTAGAAAAGTGACCCGTCATGATATCGTCCATATGCTTTTGAAATAACGGACGCATAATATCTTTTAATTCTTCGGATAATTCAAATGCCTTAATTTTTGAAGGATTTGAAAGACGATCCATCATATGCGTAATACCACCGTATTTCATGCCTTCTGTGATGGTTTCCCATCCGTATTGAATCAATTTAGAAGCGTAACCAGCATCCATACCTTTTTCAATCATCTTATCAAAACATAGGATAGACCCTGTTTGTAACAAACCGCAAAGAATAGTCTGCTCTCCCATTAAATCAGATTTAACCTCGGCCACAAAAGACGATTCCAAGACACCTGCTTTATGCCCTCCGGTACCGGCTGCATATGCTTTTGCCTGTGCTAATCCCTTACCCTCTGGGTCGTTTTCTGGGTGCACCGCAATTAGGGTAGGTACTCCAAAACCCCGTTTGTATTCTTCTCGCACCTCAGAACCGGGACTTTTTGGCGCTACCATAATCACCGTCAAGTCTTCACGAACCTGTGTGCCTTCCTCCACAATATTAAACCCATGAGAGTATGATAATGTCGCACCTTTCTTCATTAAGGGTATTACAGCGGTCACTACAGCGGTATGTTGTTTATCCGGCGTAAGATTGATGACCAAATCTGCACTTGGTATCAGTTCAGAATAGGTTCCCACGGTAAATCCGTTTTCAGAAGCATTTATAAAAGACTGTCGTTTTTCTTCAATGGCTGCATCACGAAGTGTATAGGAAATATCTAGACCAGAATCCCTCATATTTAAACCTTGGTTCAAACCTTGAGCACCACAGCCAATAATGACTATTTTCTTTCCTTTTAAGGCAGTTACACCATCAGAGAATTCTGCGGACTCCATAAATCTACATTTTCCTAGTTGGGTCAATTTATCTCTTAGGGATAGTGTATTAAAATAATTTGCCATTTGTATTCTGTTTTAATTTTTATGCCGAAATAATTCAGCTTTAGTTTTACTACTTAATTTATTTCTATTACTGTTGAAATTCTTTCAATAAGGCTGATATCTGCATTTCTTCCTTGGAGACCGCTATACGACCAGAACGAACAAACTGCATGATGCCGAAGGGCTTGAATTTCTCATACATCTCATCTATTTCATTTCTTCTACCGCTTTTGGCAAGCACAAAAAAATCGCGTGCCACCGTAACAATCTGGGAATTACTATCCTTAATGATATTCTGAATCTGACGTTCATCAAAAAGTAGGTCTGAAGCTATTTTAAACAAAGCAGATTCCTGATAAATAGTTTCATCGTCTGTATGATAAAATGCTTTTATCACCTCTATCTGCTTTTCTATCTGACCTACTATGTTCTGCACCCATTTGTCCGTAGTGTATATTACAATAGTAAATTTAGAGACATTATCAATCTCTGATTTTGAAACATTTAAACTCTCTATATTAATGTGTCGCTTTAAGAATATTCCAGATATTCTATTCAATAATCCCACGTTATTTTCGGAATATACCGACATGGTGAACCATTTTTTTTCCATTCTCTAATTTTACTATTATCAGCCCTAACTACCTGTGTGTAAAAACTATTGCACTGTATTTAGAATGACATTATTCTTACTTTATTTTTACTGCAACAATCAATCCCGTTGACCAATTCATCTTGGTCAAATTAAAATCTGTTCTACTTTCCAAATAGGAAACTAATCTGTCAACATTCTTATCATGTCCTTCTGGCCAATTGGGCTGGGCTGTCATATCATCTATAATATAAAATCCTCCAACACTAATCAAGTCCAATACTTCTTCTATTTCACTATATTTTCCCGGCCAAGCATCTGCAAAAATTAAATCGAAACTTTCCCTTTCATAATTCTTAATCCATTTTGTTCCGTCTTCACAAACGATTTCAACCCTTGCATCCCTTTCAAAATAGTGTTTTGCTATATCAATCAATTCCTGGTCATTATCAACCGTAATCAACGTGGAATTTGAATCCATTCCGTCTATCATCCAAGAAAGTGACAAACCAATACCCGTTCCTAACTCCAAAAACCGTCCCGCTGGCTTACTAGAAACCAAGGTCTTTAGAAACGTACCAATGTAGACATCCGAAGGCATTGTAAACCCTATTTCTTTAGATTTACGTTCTATCTCCGAATGGATAATGGGAATGTCTTTAATATTAGAATCGTTCATTTTAACTTTATTCTTATTCTTTTTGATTGAAGTCATAAAGAGTACTATTCTTACTCCCTACTTTTTCTTATCTCCAATGAAAACCTGTGCTCTACACTAATTAGGTTTCAACAATTACTGCAATCTGACTTCAGAAACCGAAGCACCTGAAGGAATCATAGGAAAGACATTGTCTTCTTGTTCTACCTTAACTTCCAAGAAAAACGCATCTTTTGAAGCCATCATTTTCTGTACCGTTTCCTTTAAATCTTTGCGTTCACTTACCCTCTTTGCTTCTATATGATACCCTTCGGCAATTTTCACAAAATCAGGATTCACCATCACTGTTGATGCATAACGCTTCTCAAAGAAAAGCTCTTGCCATTGCCGCACCATGCCCAAATGATCATTATTTAATACGACAATTTTTACGGGAACCTTGTGCTGAAAAATAACACCTAATTCCTGTATCGTCATTTGATAACCACCATCGCCTATGATTGCAACAACCTCACGATCCATAGCACCCATTTTGGCACCGATGGCAGCTGGAAGGGCAAAGCCCATCGTTCCTAATCCGCCAGAAGTAATATTACTTTTAGACTGATTAAACTTGGCATACCTACATCCTATCATCTGATGTTGTCCCACATCGGTAACGATGACCGCTTTATGACCTGATGCGATATTGATTTCTTCAATTACCTCACCCATGGTTAAACCCGCTTTGGTAGGGTGAATGTCATTTTTTATAACCGTGTCGAATTCAATTTTATATTTTTCCTTGAATATATTGTGCCAAGCCTCATGAGAATTGGCGTGAATCAAAGGAAGTATACTTTCTAAAGACTCTTTTGCATCTCCTAAAACGGCAACATCTGCATATACATTCTTATGAATTTCTGCTGGATCAATTTCAAAGTGAATCACTTTGGCTTGAGTGGCATAATCCTCTAACCTGCCCGTTACCCTATCATCAAAGCGCATACCTATGGCAATGAGTACATCACACTCGTTTGTTAACAAGTTTGGACCATAGTTCCCGTGCATACCCACCATGCCCACATTAAGTGGATGTGCAGTATCCAATGCCGAAGCCCCCATTATAGTCCATGCTGCAGGAATCCCTGCTTTTTCGACTAAGGTCTTCAGTTGTTCTTCCGCCTTCCCTAAAATAACCCCTTGTCCCCAAACAATAAATGGTTTTTTGGCCGAGTTAATAAGTTCAGCAGCAGCAGCAATGGCTTTCTCACTAGGCTTTGGTGTAGGATTATAACTCCGTACACCGGTACATTTCTCATAAGAGAATTCAAATTCCTCGAACTGGGCATTTTTTGTAATATCTACCAATACAGGTCCTGGACGACCAGATTTAGCAATATAGAATGCTTTAGCCATAATTTCTGGAATCTCTGCGGCTGTTGTAATCTGATAGTTCCATTTGGTCACAGGCGTAGATATTCCAATTATATCGGTTTCTTGAAAGGCATCTGATCCTAATAAATGCCTTGGAACTTGCCCAGTAATACAGACCAATGGCGTAGAATCTATCTGTGCGTCAGCTAGACCGGTTACCAAGTTTGTAGCTCCAGGTCCAGAAGTTGCCATGGCTACACCTACCCTACCGGATACTCGGGCATAACCTTGAGCAGCATGCGTAGCTCCTTGCTCGTGACGCGTTAAAATATGGGTTAATTTGTCCTGAAACTTATATAATTCATCATAGACCGGCATAATGGCACCACCTGGATAACCATATAACAAATCCACACCCTCTGCCAATAGACAATGGATAATGGCTTCCGCTCCAGAGATTGTTATCGTCTTTTTAGTCTTCGTTGCCGTTTTTTTTTCTTTTACTGTTTCCATAATTCAATTCCAATTCAACTATCGAGCAAATAAAACCCGATAAGCTATTAGCACCAAGCACTACAAAAGCGTTGGTATTAACTATTTATTAAAATTCATCTGTCACACATCCTTCTGATGCTTCAGATACTGTTCTAGCGTATTTGTACAAACTTCCACGTTTTACCTTTAACTCTGGTTGTACCCATTTTGCCTTACGCTTGGCAATTTCTTCATCGGTTAAATCTACTGAAATTTGATTTTTTTCTGCATCTATGGTAATAATATCTCCGTCTTTTAGCAGTCCAATTAAACCACCTTCTTGCGCTTCGGGACATACATGACCTACTACAAAACCATGGGTTCCACCAGAAAAACGACCATCAGTAATCAATGCCACTTCCTTGCCAAGACCAGCTCCCATAATGGCTGCTGTTGGTTTAAGCATTTCAGGCATTCCAGGACCACCTTTAGGACCTTCGTACCGAATTACGACTACATTCCCTTTTTTCACTTCCCCTTTTCCTATACCGGCATTTGCAAAAAACTCATCTTCATATACTTTAGCTGGACCTGAAAAATAAGTTCCTTCCTTACCTGTAATCTTTGCTACTGACCCTTTCTCTGCTAAATTACCATACAGTATTCTTAAATGTCCGGTCTCTTTGATCGGTGCACTCAAGGGTTTTATGATCTTTTGCCCTTCTTTTAATCCAGGCAAATCCGCTAAGTTTTCTGCTATCGTTTTTCCGGTAACGGTCAAACAATCTCCATGCAACATTCCGTTTTCCAACATAAATTTCATTACCGCTGGCACACCTCCCGCTCTATGCAAATCTTCCATTAGGAATTTTCCGCTTGGTTTCAAATCAGCCAAAAATGGGGTCGTATCACTAATACGTTGAAAATCGTCCAACGTAAATTTCACATCGGCAGCCTTAGCTATAGCTAAAAAGTGCAATACGGCATTAGTAGAACCACCAAGTAGCGTGAGCAATCGCACTGCATTTTCCATTGATTTCCCAGTGATAATATCACTCGGCTTTATACCTTTCTCCAACAGGTGTCGTAAAGCCCTACCAGAATTTATGGCATCGTTTTGTTTTTCTGGACCCACTGCAGGATTAGAAGAATTATAGGGCATAGCCATACCAAGAGCTTCTATTGCTGAGGCCATGGTGTTCGCCGTATACATTCCGCCACAAGCACCTGCTCCTGGGCAAGCATTTTGAATAACCCCCTTGTAATCTTCCTCATTCATTTTACCGGCTACTTTCTCTCCCCATGCCTCAAAAGCAGAAACAATATCTAGGGTTTTATCCTTGAAACAGCCAGAAGCAATGGTTCCACCATAGACCAAAACAGAGGGTCTATTAAGACGTATCATAGCAATCAGAGCACCTGGCATATTTTTGTCGCAACCTACTACAGTGGCTAAACCGTCATAATTCATTGCCTGTACAACAGTTTCCATAGAATCTGCGATAATATCCCTTGAAGGAAGCGAGTAGCGCATTCCGTAAGTACCCATAGAAATCCCGTCGCTAACACCAATGGTATTGAACACCAATCCTACAGAACCCGATTCATTTATCCCTTTTTTGACCTCTTGGGCCAAATCATTCAAATGCATGTTACAAGGGTTACCCTCATATCCTGTGCTGGCAACACCAATCAATGGTTTCTTTAAATCTTCCTCGGTTAGACCTATAGCATAAAGCATGGCCTGAGCTGCTGGTTGTGTAGGGTCTTGCGTTACGTTTTTACTGTGCTTGTTCAATTCCATATTTCTATTCTCGTCTGCTTGGTTTATCGCTCTGTATCAAAGATAAAAGTTTAAATCCCCTTATAATTAAAACATAAAACGCTAGTTCAAATTCAATTTTATCAAAATCAACTTAAAGCACTTATAATCAAATATATAACGATTCAATTTATATCATATTCAATAAAAATCATATCCCTAAAATTTCAGGTTTAAAGCATAAAAAAACGGGTATCAATCAAATCTGATACCCGTTTCTCAAATTAATTAAAAAGCTATATCATTTCGTATCAAAAAAAATAATGAATGTATTGATTCTATATTTATTCACTTCCATAAAACAATAGTACATAAAATTATCTAGCGGATAAAAAATAAGAGCGCATATTGATTATTTTCGCGGGTATAATCCCATTTCAAAAATCATGGAAAAAAAAGTAACCGAAGCCATACAATTTAGAAGATCTGTACGCGTATTCAAATCTGACCTTGCGCTGGACGATGAAAAAGTAAAGCAATGTATTTCTAATGCGGTTTTGGCTCCTACCAGCAGCAACCTTCAACTTTGGGAATTCTATCAAATTACCAATCCAACCCTTTTAAAGAAAATGACCACCGCGTGTTTAGGTCAGAATGCGGCCAAAACTGCGCAGCAATTGGTGGTAATAGTGGCTAGAAAGGATTTATGGCACAAGCGGGCAAAAGCCAATGTAGCTTTCCTAAAATCGCAATATGGCACTAAAGACAAGGCCGATTATACCAAAAGGGAAACCTTCGCACTAAACTATTACCAAAAATTAATACCGTCTATCTACATCGATTTTCTAGGTATTTTTGGTGGGTTGAAGTATATAATTTTCCAATGTATTGGATTATTTAAACCAATATACAGACAAGTACGGAACTCTGATATGCGCATCGTAGCGCACAAAAGTGCCGGACTGGCTGCTCAAAACTTTATGACTAGCATGGCTGCTATTGGATATGATACCTGCCCAATGGAAGGCAGCGATACGAAAATGGTGAAGTCGATTTTAAACCTACCACGAGGCGCTGAAATAAATATGGTAGTTGCGTGTGGTATTAGAGATGAAAATGGAATCTACGGTCCACGATTTAGAGTACCATTTAACGAAGTATATAAAAAATTGGATTAAACCAATTTAAAAGAGATTGTAGCGCCTTCCCTTTTCTGTGCTAAAATGGCTATAGCCTTATCTGATAATTGTAAAATACGTGGATACCCACCAGTGGTCTGTCCGTCTTTCATCAAAATAATGAGTTTTCCCGCAGGCGTCAATTGTACGGTTCCGGGTAAGGTTGCAGAGGTGAGCATATTATGAGTATGTCCTTCTAACAACTCATTTAACTGGTACGCCATCCTGTTATTTTCCTTGGCCACTGTAAAGTCCTTGGAAAACAGTAATTCCAGCTGTGTTTCGGTCAGGATGTCAAATTCCGGTGCCTTGTGGACTTTTAAAACTGTTTCGCCCAAAAAGGAATCTACTTTAATTTCTGAAATTTTAGGTTTGAATATTTCGTTATAATCAAAACGTACCATATCACCATCCATCAATCTATTCCCAAAGGTTACTGGCTTATAGAACGAGGAACTACCATACATTAGCTTTGATTTAAAACCACCTTTAATGGCCAAATAAGCTCTAAAACCAGCTTCTAGCTTACCATAGGACAGTATGTCACCAACATCTATTTGATATACTTTATAATTTGCAATAGGCTGGTTGTTAAGTGTAGCTGACATTTCCGCACCCGCCATTACGATGTAGGTTTCCTCCTCAAAAAATAGGGTTGGTCCTGTCATCGTAATTTCCAATACAGCGTCGGTAATTTCATTTTCTAACAAAGTATTGGCTTTAAAAACCGACACTTCATCCATGACACCAGAAACGGGTACTCCCTTGTTACGGTAATGAAACCTACCCAAATCCTGAACAGAGGTATAAAAACCTGATTTTAGTACTTTAAGCATCGATTTGAATTTTTTCAGGTTGATAAATACCTACCTCAACCTCTATTTTATGCAAATCATATTTTGCTCGCGAGACCTGATAAAACTGAATTTGGTCGCCTACCGATACAAAGCAAGGTTCTATCTTAGTGGCATCAAAAATAGGTACAGGACAGTTTCCTATAATATTCCATCCGCCTGGAGACTCCTGTGGATATACGCCGGTCTGTTTACCGGCGATTCCTACAGCTCCCTTTTTAACCTTTAACCGTGGAGTAGCCTTACGAGATGTTTCCAAAACCACTGGCAATCCTCCTAAATACATAAATCCGGGTAAAAAACCTATCCCATAAACAGTATATACATGACTGGTATGCAGTCTTATAATCTCTGATATCTCTATTTTTAATTGAATCGAAATATCATCCAAATCTATTCCAAATTCCTGGTCATAGGAGACCGGAAGGCGCCATAAATAGCGTTGATAGGGTTTTGCTTCTCCCATGCTTGCGTACCAATGGTGCAGCTTTTTACTAAACGAAATATAATCAACAGTCGTTTTTGTATTGACCACTAAAAGAGAGTTATATGCGGGAACGTATTCCCAATCCGCACCTTCTAAACATTGGTTTTTTAAAAAATTCTCAAACTGTAAGATTTTGTTTAAGATTACTTCGCTAACCTCCACTGGCCATTCCACCAAAACTGCGTGAACTCCAAAAGGTTTTGTATGAATTTGAGGGATGTTCAATTGTATTGCTTGTCGTTTTACTTTGGTAATTCTTTTGAAAGATACGTTAATATTTGTAAAGCATTAGGGGTGTCTCCATGAATACAGTAGGTATCTGCCTGCATCTCTTCCAAGGTTCCAGAAACGGTAAGAACCTTACAATCAGTAACGATTCGGAGCAAATGTTCCAAGACACATTGGGGTTCTACAATCATTGCATTCGACTTTTTTCTTGAGACAAGGCTTAGGTCCTTATTGTAGTTCCTATCTCCAAACGCCTCTCTCTTAATCTTAAAACCTTGACTAATGGCCATTTGTGCAAAAACGGATGCCGCAGGTACATAAAGAAACACTTTTGATTTATAAGGCTCTAAGGCTTCTAGGAATGTTTTTGTCAAAGCACCTCCTTTTGCAATATCATTATATAATGCTCCATGGGCTTTGATATGATGTAGTTTGATATTCTCTTGATTACAAATCAAAACCAATTGTGCAACTTGCAAGCGAATAGTTTCAATTAATTCTTTTGGACTTAAGTCCATAGAAACTCTTCCAAAATTTGCAATATCAGGATAGGAAGGGTGCGCCCCTATTTTTACTTGATACTTTTTAGCCAGCAGTACCACCCGCCTCATAGTAGCCTTATCACCTGCGTGTCCTCCACAGGCGATATTACAAGAAGAGACATGAAGAAGTAGGTCTGCTTCATTCCCTATTCCTTCTCCCAAGTCACAATTTATATCTATATACATACTCAAGTTCATGTTCTAGTGTTAAATCAAAATAGATAATAGCCCGCGATTGTTATCATTTTACCAAAAAGCTTTATTAAACAGATTGCCGCATTGCTATAGCTATCCTTCATTACTTGAACTTATATTTCGGCCCTTGCAAAACCCATAACAGACTACCCAATTCTTTACTTTTCACTACCTACTTATTCCCTATCAGAACCTTGAACATGAAACCACGAAAACCTTAAACCAGCATCAATTTTCTAGAAACTGGTCAACACCTTAAAAATACTTTTAGCACCCAAGAGAACAGCCAAGGCGATAATGAGTATTCCAAGTGCATTCTGAAAATTAGTATTCTTATATGCGCCCATAACAGAACTTCTATTTACGACCCATAATAAGAAAATTGCTATTACAGGAAGTAAAACCCCATTCGCTATCTGTGCAAATTTGATGATTTCTATAGGCTTGATATTAAAGGACAAAAAGAAAATACCCAAACCTAGGATGAGTATCCATACCCCTCTAAACCTAAAATCGGTCATACTGGCTTTCCAACCAAAACAACTATTGGCTACATATGCAGCTGCCAAAGGCGCGGTAATTGCCGAAGTAATTCCCGCTGCAAAAAGTCCAGCACCCATAAAATACCTCGCGCTTGCTCCATAAAGCGGCTCCAGCGCCTTAGCCATATCCATAACGTTGGTAACTTCCGAATTGGTTATGGCCGCTGCCGATATAATAATACAGATAGACACAAAACCGCCAAGCACTACGGCAACCACTGTATCTCTTTTAGCAGCTGGAAGGCCATCAATGGTTTTCCATTTTTCACTAACCAAAGAGGCATGTAAAAACAAGTTATAGGGCACTACGGTGGTACCTACCAATGCAATTATGGTAAGTATGCCGTCTTCTGGCACTTTCGGAATAAACAGTCCCTCTAAAACCGCTAACAGATTTGGACCTGTAAGCAGCGCGGTTAGAATAAAAGAAAAACTCATCACTAAAACCAAAGCAACGAAAACCTTTTCCAAGACCTTGTAATTTCCAAGATACAGCAAGAGAAACGCCAAGGAACCAATAATATAAGGATAAACCCCACTAAATTCGTTTCCAAATAGGGCTTGCATTCCCAATACTGCGCCACCCAGATTCCCAGCCTCGTAGGCGGCATTCCCCACTACAATGGCCGCCAAAATGATACCAACCACGCAAATTCGCATCCATTTTGTCTTTAACTCTTGTTTGATAACATCGGCAAGACCTTGCTGGGTAACTACCCCTAGCCTAGCCGCCATTCCTTGTAGGACAATAGTAGCCACAATGGATAAAACCATAGCCCACAGCAATGCATACCCAAAACCTACACCTGCAAGCGTGCAGGCCGTTACGGTACCAGGGCCAATAAAGGCCGCAGCGATTAGAACACCAGGGCCGCTATTTTTGAACATACTTAGTTGGATTTTTGTAAATATAAACGCAAAATGTGAAAAATATAGAAAACAGCTAAGGTCATTTTCACCATAATTTTAACATGTTGGCGTGCCGTTCATCTAAAAAAATGCAGTTCGTCTAAAAGTTGGGTACCATACATCGATCAATCATACTAATCCCAAAAATCTGTGGTTATAGTAGTCCCCAAACCTAAAATTGACCTACTTAATGATTTGTTTAGAATGTAAAAAAGAATTAGGCTACGTAGACCATAAAAATGCAATGGACAGCCTTGGTGTAGAACTTTGTTTTGAACACCACAAACGTATGAAAGCCTTGATTGTTAAAAACGATACACCCCTAGAAGCCATCCAGCTTTACTACGGACTTAAAGAAGCCGGAGTACATGCAATGTTAGAATGGTGGGACGGTCACAAATCCGTTGATATCGCTATATCTCGTGTAAAGCTAAATATAGAAATAGACTCAGAATACGAAAAAATGACCGAAGAACAGGCCATCAATAACTTGGAACAAGCCATGCATTCCTTTAAAAACGGATTCACCACAATCCGTATTCCCCACATTGTTGTTAGATACTATCTCAACGAGACCGTAAAAAACATTATTGGAATTATGGAAGGTCTTAAAGCCAACATAAAGATGATTTAAATAACAGCTTATGGAACCCAATAGAAAAGTACTAAAAACACCCTTACGCATCTCCCTTGTTGCCCTATTAACAGGTATGGTGATGCGTATGCTAGACTGGCCTTATGCTGCCGGTGTACTTTTTACTTCCTTTTTGGCGATAGGAATACTATATCTGGTTCGATTTGGTAAAAAGGAGAACAAAAAACCGGTAGCCTACATTAAAATGATTTTGGTACTTTTTTGGACCACCAACGGATTGCTTAGAATAATGGATTTCCCATACACCCTAATCTTTCAAATAGGTACAGCGATTACATTTATAACTTGGTTCGCCATGGAAGGCACTGCTTATTTTATGGATGAAGACAGAAAAGCCAGAAACAGCTTGGTAGAAATTATATGGAATTTTGCCATGGTGGTAGGTGTACTTACCATTATAGGCGGCGGATTAATGCATTTGTTGGGATGGGAATATTCTACCACAACCTTAACGGCGGGACTTACGATAGTAACAGCCTACATTTTAAAGGATGTATTTAGTCCAACCAAAGAAACGAGTAAAGACGAAAATAACAAAGAATTACAAGTATAACAATAGACCCAGAATCTTTAATTACCTACTTTTCTAGTTCTTTTCGAGGTAACTTAAGTACGTACCAAAGAAGGAATTTAGAGCAAAGAGAATGGCGAAAAGCTACTGGAAATTCCAGTAGCTTTTTTTTCATTTTATACTTTAGTAGGAATCAATTTTTTCAATTACCCCAACTACCACAAAATATTCACGTATCAATCTTTTCTAGATTTTCGTATCTTAAACCAAAATTGTAGATAAGATGAAAAATATAGACAGAAGACAATGGTTAAAAACTGCAGGACTTTCTAGTAGTTTTGCTTTTTTAGGAGGTTTAAGTACTATGGCTATGGACATACCCATAAATACCACTGCTACATTAAATACAGTTGCCAAACTGAATTCCAATGAAAATCCCTACGGCCCTTCCAAAGCGGTGCGTAATAGAATAACCAGCGCTTTTGATACTGCGTGCAGATATCCATCTATGGTGTTTAAACCGCTATTGGAGCAAATAGCGGAAAAGGAAGGTGTTTCTACAAAGCATATCGTGGTTACAGGAGGTTCTACTGAAGGGCTAAAGGCTGTAGGTCTTACCTATGGCATTAACGGCGGAGAAATCATAGCGGCAGACCCAACATTTCAATCCATGATGACCTATGCCGAGAATTTTGGTGCTTATGTACATCGTGTTCCTGTAGATTCAAAAATGGGGCACGACCTTGAAGAAATGGAAAGAAGAATCAATTCCAAAACCAATTTGATTTTCATTTGTAACCCTAATAATCCAACAGGTACCTTATTGGATAAGAACAAGCTCAAAGATTTTTGCATATCTGCAAGTAAGAAAACCATGGTTTTTAGTGATGAAGCGTATTACGATTTTATTACAGAGCCCGACTATCCTTCTATGGTAGAACTGGTAAAGGAAAATATGAATGTTATTGTTTCCAAAACATTTTCTAAAGTCTACGGTATGGCCGGACTGCGAATTGGATATTTAGTAGCGCGGCCCGATATTGCCAAAAGACTACAGAAAAACATCATGGCATTTACCAATGTGCTAGCAATAGAAGCAGCGAAAGAAGCTTTAGTAGACGATGAATTCTACAAGTTCAGTATTGCTAAAAATGTGGAGGCCAAAAATGCTATTTACAAAACCCTGAATGATTTAGGTCTGGAGTATATAGAATCGCACACCAATTTTGTTTTCTTTAAAACAGGTAGACCTATTGATGAAATGATGACAGAGATGGAAAAAGAAAACGTTCTCATTGGAAGACCATTTCCCCCATTTTACGAATGGGCAAGAATTAGTACGGGCACTATGGAAGATATGAAACTTTTTGATAAAGGGCTTAGAAAGGTGATGCGCAGTTAAGCAATCTATTTTTTGATAATCACTGTTGACCAAACTTTAATACAGCTACTACCCAATTATATAAATTCTAAAGTGAATAAAAGTAATTACGCTTTTATTCACTTTAGTTTACAAACCAACCACGTATGAAAAAAATCATTTACGCGCTTTTAGCTATTGTGGGCGTTCTTGTCGCTATTCTATTATTCAATACCGTATCGCTAAGCTCAAAACAAGTAGCTTCTGAACCACTGCAAAAGATAACTATTCCCAATGGCGTGTACAGCAATTTATCCAAAGCCATTCAATATCCAACCATCTCGTATAGTGAAGATGCAATCCCAGATTCTACGGCATTTTATGGTTTTCATCGATTTCTATCGGAAACGTTTCCATTAGTTCATGAAAAACTTACACTTGAAAAAATAAGCGACTATAGTTTGCTCTATACCTGGAAAGGTGCTAATAAGGATAAGAAGCCTATCATCTTAATGTCACACCAAGATGTTGTGCCTGTTGATCAGCCCACCTTAACGGATTGGGAAGCTGGACCTTTTGAAGGTAAGATTACCGATACGGATATTATCGGCAGAGGAACATTGGATGATAAAGGCACCTTAATGGCACTACTAGAATCCGTAGAGCTATTGCTAAAGGAATCCTTTGTGCCTTCTCAAACTATTTACCTCGCTTTTGGACATGATGAGGAAGTTGGTGGTGCACATGGTGCAGCCAAAATTGCGCAATTGTTAAAAGAAAGAGGAGTTAAAGCATCAATGACCTTAGATGAAGGCGGTTTTCTGGCAGATGGTTTAGTCCCAGGAATAGATAAAACCGTAGCGATTGTTAACTTGGCCGAAAAAGGATTTGCTTCTTTTAGATTGATTGTTGAAACCCAAGGAGGACATAGTTCCGCCCCGCCAAAAGAAAACACCATTGGTATGCTTGCACAGGCGATTGTTGATCTTGAAGCGAATCAATTACCCTATAAACTTGTGGAACCTATAAATTATCAACTAGACTACATGGGTGCGGAACTGCCTTTTCTAAAAAAAGTAGCTTTTGCAAATCCTTGGTTATTCAAAAAACCAATTCTTGAAGCATTAAACGCACATACCACAACAGCGGCAACAATAATTGACGGTGGTGTAAAGAATAATGTCATCCCTACGGTAGCAGAAGCTACTATTAATTTTAGGATTCTACCTGGTGAAACTATTGCATCCGTAAAAGAGCATGTTATAAATACAGTAAGTGATAAGATTAGGGTTGAACCTGTTGGGTTTCTCACCAACCCTTCCCCTGTTTCAAGAATTGATTCGGAAGCCTATAAATCCTTAGAAAAAACGATTCGCTCTGTATTCCCAGAATCTGTAGTGGTGCCAGGTCTTGTTGGTGGTGGTACAGATGCCCGTTATTTCTATGAGGTCTCAGATGATGTGTATCGTTTTTATCCCATACGGCTTGCACCAGACTCCATGTCTCGTTTTCACGGTATCGATGAAAAAATAGGAAAGGAAAATTACAAAGAGATTATTGAGTTTAC
>CAZMUV010000037.1:0-26082 GCA_964569345.1 uncultured Maribacter sp.
TTTATTTTCCATCCATCGGCATGAATGGTTTTTGGGGCTGTCCAGGTTCCATTGACCTGCCGTACAATACTAATGTCTCGAATTTCTTCTTCCGTGCGGTCTCTGTATAGCACAACAGGACCATTATCCGTAATGGCTGCCGTAGTCTGGCAGCAGTCACAAGTGCTTACATCTAATTCATGTTCATGACTCACTTCCCCATTTGCAGCTACTTCCGCTGCTCGAACCGTCATGGCACCCCGCTCCCCTGCTTCGTTTTCTTCGGTGTTCCTGCCATCTAGCCAGGTCACAAAAAAAGCATCTTTAAACGGTAGCACCGTTACAAAACCATGTTCGGTTGGTGTACCATCTGTGTGTAAGGCCATATCTGTCTCCCAAGTGGTGCTTCCCTTTGCCTTTATATTCATTTTCACATCATAGGAATACGTGCCTTTGGTGGACTTCTTCAAGACGTGTGACCAGTAATTCCCTTTGTTTGCGGCTATCATTGGATAATCGGCCCAATTAACGAACCAATCACCGCCTTCTACAACAGCTTGGGGTTCTTGCCACGTGCCATTCTCCAGCTCAGAAAAGAAAAGCGTAGCCAAGGAATCTCCTTTGGTTTCTACCCATGATACTAGGGTTCCGTCGGTATTAGAGACCAAATGAGGCAAAGAACTCGAGGCTCCTGCCGGAGATAGCACCTCTTCTACAAGGCTAACTAAAACTTCCGGTTCAAGGTTCTTAGATTTTTGTTTACAATTTGTTAGAAAAAAACAAAACAGTATTACTAAATAGGGATGATAACGCATTAGTCTAGGTTTTTTAGTTTTTCAATTACTTCTTGGGTGTTCCAATCCATGGCACCATCAAAGCGAAACACCTGCTCCCCTGCTTCATTATAAACAAAGGTGACAGGTAGGGCATTAATTTGTTGCTCGCCATAGGTTCCGTTGTACTTGATGAAGTTAAAATCGAAGTTACGTGCCCTTTTAAATTTCTTTATTTTCTCAAACGACTCATCCGAGGCCAATAGAAAAACATAGTTTTCCGCTACCAGAATAGCTTGTAATTTCAGCAAATCTGGCATTTCCTCGATGCAAGGACGGCACCAGGTGGCCCAATAGTTTATAAACACCCGTTTTCCTTTATAATCCTCAAGTGCTATGGGGTTGCCTTCCAAATCGGAATAGGAAGAAGTTACTGCAGCTTCTTCCACTTTTAAAGCCGGAGTTTCAGCGGCGCTTTGCTTTTCTTTCGGCACCTCTTGGCAACTAAAAAGGACGAGTACTAACCATATAAGTAAATGTGTCTTGAACTTCATAGGCTATCGAATATGGCTTCCAGCGTTCATATCTATGGTAGTACCGGTAGCGTGGTCCATTCCTCCGCTGCATAGTAGTGCAATGAGTGGAGATAAATCTTCTGGTCTGGTAAGTTCGTTCAATGCGATTTCACTAAGGATTTTTTCTTCTCCATAGCTTTCAATAAAGGTTTCGGCCATTCGGGTTCGTGTAAACCCTGGGGCGACTATAAATGCTTTTATGTTTTGTTTACCAAAAGAGCGCGCAACACTGCGGGCCAAGGAAGTGATTCCTCCTTTAGAAGCAGCATACCCAAGGTATTCTTGAGTTTCTCCCCTAAAAACTGCCCTGCTTCCAATGTAAATAAAACGCCCGCCACCCTGAGCTATAAAATGGTCCAGTCCCAACTTGGTGAGTAGGCCCACCGAATCTAAATTAATAGCTATCGTTCGTTTCCAGACCTGCAACCACGCTGTGGTATCCAAGCTTACCGGCTGTTCCAAAAACACGCCGGCGTTTAATACAATCACATCTAGTTGTCCAAAATAGGCAACCACGGTTTCAAAGAGTCGGATTACTTCATGCTCCTCGGATAAATCGGCCTGAAAAGCCTTGGAACCATTTTGATGCTTTGCCACCAAAGCGTCTGCCGAGCTTTTATTGCTGTTGTAATGAACAGCTAGCTTCGCCCCCATTTCCATCATATAATCTGCCACTGCCCTACCAATACCATCAGAAGCGCCTGTGAGGAGTATCGTTTTTCCTTGTAAATCAATTTTGGTCATGCCTTACTTTGTTTTTAATCTATCCTAAATACTACATTCCTTTTATATACTCCGCTTTAGTTCAGAGCACATATGTCCTTACTCATATAAACACGCGGCATTATCTGCTTTAACGTAATAGGATTTGAAGTTCGTAGCTGTTTTATCCATACAACCACAGAGATCTAAAAGCTCGATAGACTCAAAATCTATGGGATGTGTTTCCGCTTGTATGGAAATATAACCTTCGGTTAATGATTTTCCCTGTTGATAAGCGCTTTCTTGATATCCTTCTACATTGCCCCCACCAATGGTTGGGTTCTTAAATTCCAACACCACTTGCCCTTCCATGATATGCTGTACAAGAGAATCGCCAAGCACCAAGGCCTCTACTTCTACCCACCGGTCTCCAGGGTAGGTGTCTGAATTTGAATTGATGCAGTGCGGGGTAAACAAGGTGTCTCCCATAACGACATTAGTGCCTGGTGTACAGAGATTAGCCGTGTTACGGGCATTTGTACCATCACCACCCAAGAGCTGTAGCTCTAAGGAAATGGGGAAATCCTGTTGTAGTCCTAATGTTTTTGGGTCTTGACAGTGAAGCATAAGTCCGTTATTCCGAAAAGCCCATCCTGGTCCGTTTTTCATTTGCTCCCCAACAAATCGATACTTGGCCTTTAACTTATAATGCGAGAACTTCTTTTTATAGAATAGGTGTCCAAAATTTCCATTAAATGAATCTGTTTCGGCATACCTCACACTTATTAGGCTATCGGCATAGACAAACCGATTCTTATGATTATCACCAAGTTCATACCCTGCGAATTTTGGGGTCCAGTCTGCGTAGTTGGCACCATCGAACAGAGCTATCCAATCCTCTTTGTCTGAATCAACCTTGGTTTCTGCGCAGGACAAACAACACAACAGTACCAAACTAATTGTTATAAAATGAAAATAGCCATAGGTACCAGTGCTTTTTGATATACTCATAGGGTATTTATTTTTTAGAAACAGAAATAGGGATGTAACCTTCTTTATACATGCCCTGTTTTAGCCGTCTAAAAATACAAAATTGCGAGGAAGCCTTTGGGTTCTAAACGGCATCATTCCATATAAATGCTGAGGGACTACAAAAGTGATAGCTGTTTCCTTATTTTACACCGCTACTTCCTAAAAAGTTTACACATAAAAAAAACCGCCTGATTATGGGCGGTTTTTTTTATATGAAGCTGTTAAAAGTATTACTTAATTTCCACCAATTCCAACTCAAACGTAAGGTCTTCCCCTGCCAATGGATGATTAGCATCGACTACGATGTCGTTTTCATTCACTTCTGCAATACGTAGTTGCCGCTCAGAGCCATCTTCGTTTGAAGCTATAATTGCCATGTCTACTTCTGGAGTCATATCTTCTGGCAAATGTTCTTTCGGTACCGTCTGGAAAAGTTCTTTTTGCTTTTCACCATACGCGTCTTGCTTCTCAATAAGAATGGTCTTTTTTTCAGTAGGAGCCATATCTATAAGCCCTTTTTCAAAACCGGGAATCAAACTTCCTTGTCCTAATTTTACTTCAAGGGGTTCTCTTTGTAAGGAGCTATCAAACACCTGACCATCACTTAATTTACCTGTATAATGTACTAAAACTACATCACCTTCTTTTACTTTACTCATGTTGTTGATTTCTATATTTCACTTTATCGAACGACAAAGGTATCGATCTCCATACAGAAAAACCAAAATCAAGCATAAACCTTCTGTTTTTAAGCATTTTTTAACGGAAATTAGTATACAAGAATATGAGGCAACTTGGAAATAGGCACTATAGCTGTTTTACGAGTAGGATAAGCGTTGGAGGCAAAATGCAGTAGGATACTATTCAATATCAGGTTCAATAGCTTCAACAGTACCTACATACCGAATGGAATTTCGTTGGTTACTATTGACCGAAACATTGGCGGACCTATTGGGAAACAAGGTTATTTTTACCTGATGCCGTTCCATTTCATCGGAAATTTCAAAAGCAATGTCATAGCGATTTTTGGCTTCGTTATACGTTTGATTGTATGTTTTTGGTATGCCCTTAAATTCGATCCCTGCATTCGAGGTGAGTCCACCTCCAAATTGGCGTTCGCCGTAAAATGGCAGATTGCCAGAGACACTATCTCCATATACTTTTATGAAATTAGGAATACCTATAAGTTGAATAGCCCCCGAATTACTGCCTGGTGGTAAAATTCCAGAATTGGCAACAGAATTAAAAGCTTGAGTTGTCATAGGATATGCGGTATTTGCCCTAAATTCAAATGTATTTTGTTCTACAAAACGGGTAAATGCTGCCACTGCTTCTGGGCGCTGTGTCACCTTTGCTGCACTGCCACAACCTAGCGTTATTCCGAATATCAATACAAGCAATAATACTTTTTTCATTTCCTTTTTTTTATACTTTAAAATAAGAATAACCGCTTGATTTACTACCTAACGGTCTATATTATCTTCAAAAACCGTATTGGTGATAAGGGTTTTGTTAAAGGTGCCGGCATGAATATCCCTATATAAGTTTCGTAACAGGCGTTGTTTTTTCCTTTCTGAAACCTGCATGGTGTCTATAAATCTGCGCTCGATTTTAAAAAGACTACGTTTTCTGTTGGCGGTAATATTTATATTGGGCTCAAACTTAAGCACTAAGGGGGCATCTTCTTCCGGTAGCATTCGAGATATAGAATCCATCTGCTGCACTTGGGCAACCGATGTAGTCATAAACCCAAGAATACAAGAGATACAAAATAGAAGCTTTTTCATTTTGTTATGTTACTGTTCTACTGCAAAGTACCATTATTTATGTAACAATCTGATGTAGGTTCTTTTTTACAGCTAAAAAACTATAATATTATACGAATAGCAACTATGTTATGATGTATAGGCCAGTATGGCTTCATCCAGCGCTTTTGCGGTGGATACTTAATACCGCATCTTGAAAAGCCTCTCTTTTACATCATATATTTTATACTTTAGGCGCGATAACACCTCTAAATGTACCGTATTCCTAGGATTAATTTCTGCACAAGTATAGCCTTTGTCTCGTACTGGCTTTATGTGTTAGGATCATAGGTATAGGAGTTTATTTTTCGCTGAAGCGGTATCAAATCACTATAGCTTCTATCCAAATAATACACAAAACTGCCACTCTCTGTTGGTAGCTGTACCTTTGTTTTAGCTCATTTATAATAGGTTTATTTGTAGGTTACTGAAATCATTTGACCACAGCAGTACATAAAGTAAAACCTATTATATGTATTCAGATACGATAAATGTCAGGGAATCAGCAACTAAGGATAATTTCTGAGAATTAATCCTAAAATACACGTTAAAATGTGTATCTCATTTCAGTAGAATTTCATACCTTAAACTAAACAAAATAACTTATGAATATCAATTTTGAATATGATGATGTAAAGGCCAGTAACCGTTTGGAGATTATGGCCGCCGAAAAACTGGATAAATTATTGGATAAGTTCGATTTTGTGGTCCGGGCAGATGTATTTTTTAAAACCGAAAATACATCTTCTTCAGATACAGGAATGATTTGCAACATGCGGTTAAGCGCCCCTGGGCCAAGACTTTTTGCAGAGTCCAGCACAGCAAGCTTCGAAGCTTCAATAGCAGCAACGGTTAAAGATTTGGACCGTCAATTACAACGTCGAAAGGCTAAAATGAAATCGCATTAACACCCTATTTCATTGCTTACATAACAATTGAAATCCTCTAATTTTGGCTTACTGTTACCGGCGTAGCAGTAAGCCGAAATTATATAGTATCAATTTTTCTATTTTCACTTACCTTTTTTAAAAATGAAATATTTATTTCTGAGCTACCTCTTTATAGCTGTTTCTTGCGGACTTCACGCACAAGGCACGGGAATACAAGAAGGTACGGTAGCGTTTTCTTTTGTTAAAAAAAACGTATCGGGCACCCTTTCGGATTTTAGTTCTACTTCCGTTATCGATTGGGATAATTTGGAAAATTCAGTCATCGAAGGCCAAGTTGCATCAGAAACCATACGAACGGGTAATTTTCTTCGTGATTTTTCTCTAAGGAGATCTACTTATTTTGATGTGGAGAACTACCCATTAATTACTTTTAAGAGTACTAAAATTGAAACTTATGGTGAAAACATTACCGTAAACGGGACGCTCACCCTCAAAGGGATTTCCAAACCAATAACGATACTATTCCAAAAAGATGGCGATACCCTCACCGGCTCCACTAGCCTATTTACCAGTGATTTTGATATCACCATCCTTAAAAAAGGTAGGGAATCTAATAAGGTCACCGTTTCGTTCGTGCTGAAGCTAGAATAAGGTTTTAAATAGTTGGCCACACTTTCCCTTTATATACATCGAGGTATCCTATGTTATCTTCGTATGGCTGTTACTTCCGACTTATCGATTTAAATAGTCCACAGCAATTGTTTTCTTTTAAGTTCATAATCTTTGTTTTTGTAGTATCCAATTTTAAAAATGATGTTTAACTTTGCATTTTTAAAATAAGATGCTATGTGGGTTTGGATTATTTTTATCGCTTGTGTCATTGTCTTTCTAGCATTAGACCTTGGTGTTTTTAACAAGAAAGACCATGTAATAAAGTCTAAGGAAGCGGGTATATGGACAGCGATATGGGTGACAATTGCACTAGCTTTTAGTGGTGTCATCTATTGGTTGTTTTCATCAGGACTAACCGAAAATCCGACCGGACTCACCCCTAATGATGCGGTTCTAAAATACATTACGGGCTATCTCATCGAACTTTCCTTAAGTATTGACAATGTTTTTGTAATCGCAGTCATTTTTACCTCCTTTAAAATCCCGGCTATATACCAGCATAGAGTACTGTTTTGGGGTATTTTGGGAGCTATCATATTCAGAGCCCTGATGATTCTTTTTGGAGTCGCCCTAATTACAAAGTTTGATTGGATTATCTATGTTTTCGGTGTTTTCTTACTCTTTACAGCCTTTAAAATGTTAAAGAACGATGAGAACGCCTTTAATCCTCAAAACTCTTTTGTATTCAAACAACTTAAAAAAATCTATCCTATGACTACGACTATTCAAGGACATGATTTTTTTATCCGTAAAATGGGCGTAAATGCTGCTACTCCGCTATTTGTTGCCTTGGTTGTGATTGAACTTACCGATATTCTTTTTGCATTGGATAGTATCCCGGCTATTTTAGCGATTACCGCTGACCCTTTCATCGTTTTTAGTTCTAATATTTTGGCGATTCTCGGTTTACGGTCCATGTACTTCCTAATTTCTAGAATGTTACAGAAGTTTAGGTATATTAATTACAGCCTTGTAGTTATTCTCGCTTTTGTGGGTGTAAAAATGCTATTAGCACATCACGTTAAGTTTCCAGAGTGGGTATCCCTATCTGTTATCTCTGTATCACTATTGACCGGTGTATTGGCATCTCTTCTTATTACCGATAAAACGGCAGACGAAACAAGACAGAGATAATAATTTACTGTTTAACTGCTGTAAACTTTAATTGTGGTAAATACCATTGCCTAGGCGAAGTGTGCTAAGCGTAATATTGCCCTATTTATGGTTTAAACAAGAAATCAAATAGCTTCCCTACCATCCAATTTCCTAGTGGAAAATATAAGGCAAAAAAGAGTGCCATACCCAACGCGAAAGTTCGTTCGTCGAAAAAGGTATCTAACAAATTATTAGGATAGGCAAAAGAAGTTCCTAAGGCGTAACCTCCAAACTCTAAGAATCCCATAGCTATTAATCCGTAAGCGTATTGCGTATGAAAGGGCAGACCACGTAACAAAAGGGAAATGGGAATCATATATAAAATGTAACAGGTAATCACTTGCCACCAAAATGTAAATCGCGCTATTTCTACCTGGGTACCAAACCAATCCATTCCAAACCCCCAAATGAAGTAGACTACGCAATACAATGCTATCAAGCGTTTATCTGCTCGTAAACGAGGTAGTGCCCAAGCTATAAAATCACGCATGTATCCGTTTATTTAGTAGAAAGTTTAGTGTCGATGATGTCCAAGGCATTCTTCACCGTTAGCATTTCATCCATATCCTCGTTCTCCAAACGGATATCAAATGCATCCTCTACATCCAGTACAATATCTACCAAACTAGCCGAATTAATGTTTAATTCTGTAATAAAGTTACTATTTTGATGAACAGCTGTTATGTTCACATCTTCAGGAAGATATATTTTAATAATATCTTTTAATTTTTCGTAGCGTTCTTCTTTTGTCATGATAATACCTATCCTTTTAATTATAATTTTTTTTTCTTTTTTTAAATGGGCATAAATTTTTTGACTCTTGCTAAAAAATTTAATCCAACCGTCTTAAAGGCAACAGCAACTATTAATTTAATAGCTGTACCTGAGTCTATAATGGGTTTCGTCGAAATGCTTACTTGATTACTCCTATTACTTTTTCGACAGCCACTGATTATTGTATCCCCTTACTCTCGCAATAACGCGACAAATAAATAAGCTAATTACTATACTGTTTAAAAATAACACATGCATTTACATCACCAAAACCAAAACTTGCTTTTGCAATAACTTTAGGACGATAGGAAATGGTTTTACGCGGGATTCTGGTTTCGGATATAATAGCAGTTATTTCTGGATGTGCATCCTCACAATTCACATTTCCAAAAACTACACCCTCTTGAAACTGCAAAACCGAACCTACACATTCAATACTTCCCGCGGCTGCCAAACAATGACCGACCATTCCTTTAAAAGAATTGATATAAGGAAAATCTACTCCTTTTCGATTTAAGGCTGCACTCCAATTCGCCACTTCAAGACTGTCTTTTGCAGTAGCAGTCAAATGTCCATTTATCACATCGATGTCCATAGCTTCGATTCCTGCATTTTGTACTGCATTGCGAATACATCGCTGCACCGCTATGCTATTGGGTGCCGTCATGGACCCTTCACCCAATTGTCCACCGCTATTAATTTCTCCGCCTAAAACCTCGGCATATATTTTTGCACCTCGTTTCGCTGCACTTTCTAGCGATTCTAGCACTAGGGCTCCTGCCCCACTCCCCGGAACAAAACCGTTTGCCGATGCACTCATGGGTCTGCTTGCCTCCGTAGGCTTGTCATTATATCCTCTAGGTAAAATTCGCATAGCGTCAAAACCGCCCCAAACATAGGGGCCACTATCGCTACAACTACCCACAAGCATAACTTCCGCCTTTCCGCTAGAGATACGCTCATAACCCATTAAAACACCTTCTGTTCCCGTAGTGCAAGCAGATGAGTTGGTAGATACTTGATTACCACACCCTAAATTCCCTCCCAAATAAGCACTGATACCGCTTGCCATGGTCTGTAGAACACTCGTGCTACCCAGTCGTCTTACGTTTTGGTCATCGATCATCAAAATGGCTTCCCTAAACTTATCCACCCCCAGAATACCGGTACCAAACAAGATACCGTAATCCCATGAAGGTTCTGTACTGGTATTCGGTTCAAGACCCGCATCGGCCCAGGCATCCATACCTGAAATAACCCCATAAACGATACCAGATGCGTTCAATCCTCGCAACTGCAAAGGGGTAAAGTAATCATTTAGAATATTATCTTTAACTAATGGATTAGCAGCTATTTGACATCCAAATTTAAGCCGCTCTAATTCCGATTGAAACCGAATTCCACTCCTGCCCTGAGTAAGGGCATTGGTGAAGTCTTTGAGTCCCACACCATTAGGTGCGCAAACACCCAGACCGGTAATTACTACACGTCTATTCATCAGCATTGGTTGTTAACATTCCCGCCAGTATGCCTTTACAGACCATTTCGCCTTTGGCATCGTACATATGTACTTCGCACTTTAGCTTTTGGAACCTAAAATAGATTTTCTTAGAAACTACGCGTACTGTTTCGTTTGGCAAAACAGGCTTGAGAAACTCCATGTGAGAACTGCTCATCCCTATTTTCATCTTATTCAGATTTTTTTCACCTTTTAAAAGATAAATACCTAAGCAGACCAAACCTATCTGCGCACAACACTCTGTAAGTAATACCCCGGGCGTAACAGGATATTCCTTAAAATGCCCGGTATAGCAATCCATGGCGGAGTAAAAGGTAAAACGACCCTCTGCCCCATTATCATCAACGCCTAACAGCTCATCTACAAAGAGAAAAGGTTTTGCATAGGGAAGAAATTCTAGTATTTGCTCCTTGTTCATTGTTTTATGTTCTCGCCAGAGAATAGATTTTAGTCACCCTCTAATTTTATAACAGTTGCTGTATGCTATTATAGGTGTCCTCCTGGAAATAGTCAAAGCGCATCAGCGCACTACTTGGGGTTTTGTTTCTATGCCACTTTTACTGCGCGCTAAAGACTGCTCAATAATGTCTACCACTCCAACAGAACCCGTTGTGCGGAAAATCCTGGACCAAAACTCAATACCAAGCCCTGTTCCCCTGCTGAAATATCTTTCTCCATGAATCGCTCTAATACATATAGCACTGTCGCACTACTCATATTTCCGTAAAGCTTCAACACCGCTCTGGTATCATCAATATTCTTTCCTAAACTACCGAATAAGGCTTCTACTGTCTGCACTATTTTTTTTCCTCCTGGATGAAATATAAGATGATCTACTTTTGAGATATCACTTCCATAGCGCTCTAAAAAAGGATGTACTATGTTTTGGAAATGGTCTGCAATTGTTTCCGGTACCGCTGGATCTAAAATCATTTTTAAACCATGATTGGTAAGGTCAAATCCCATTAAATGCGCCGTATCCTTAAAGTGATACATATCCTCTCCAAGTATTTTAGGTCCTTCTGCTGTTTCTTCCGAAGATAGTAGTACACAAGCCGCTCCGTCACCAAAAATGGCGGCACTGACCATATTTGCCATGGAGAAATCATTCAACTGAAAGGTTGCGGTGGGACTCTCTACCGCAACGATGGCAATTCTTTTGTCTGGATTAGACTTCAGAAAATTATGAGCGTAAATTAATCCAGAAACACCGGCTGCACAACCCATCTCTGTTACTGGAAGTCTAACCACATCTTGACGTAGACCTAATTCATTAATTAAATAAGCATCCAATGACGGAATCATAATTCCCGTGCAGCTTACCGTAATAATGTAATCCAATGATTCTGGAGTCCAGTTCGCTTTAGCAAGGGCATCTTGTAGCACGGTTATCCCTAGTTTTTTACATTCACGAGCATAAATAGTGTTTTTAGCTTCAAAAGATGTCGCCAAAAACACTTCTTCCGGGTCCATGATGCTATACCGTCTATCTACTGCGGCGCCTTCAAAAATCTTAATGACCTTACGCTTAAAACGCTCGTCCTGATCTTGCAGCCATAACTCCACAAAAGGAAGTATTTCCTTAGTTTCTCTGCAATACTTTGGCAGTGTTTTGGTTACGGCTACTATTCTTGTTGTATTCATATATTATTTTATCACTTTTTACGCATTACCCAAACATATCTAAAGGCCCATTTCCATGAAATACAATGGCCTAGATTAGGTAGGGATTTTGCGAATGTTTCTAATTCCGATTTGGAAAAACCCTTAGTAATAGAAATTAATCCGTCTATTCTTGCTGTTTTAGTATGAATAAAAAGGAGACTAAACCCCTTAAAAAGCACATAGGCCAACCTACTTCGCTGCAGGTCATTTATAACAATACCCATAGTAGACAAACGCTCAAACTGGCGAATAAACTTCAAGATTCCGTCATTCTTAAAATGATGCATCGTTAAGGTGGTGGTCACTATATCACATTCAAAATCTGAAAAATCTGTCGTTAAGATATCTTTTTCATGATAGCTAATTTCAGGAAAATCGATAGAAGCCTTGCGTGCCAGTACAAGTGCATCTGCACTTAGGTCTATCCCTATCAATTGTACCTTTATTTTTCGTTTTCTAGCCTCTAAAGCCATGTTTCGGAGCATATTTCCATCGGCACAGCCCATATCTAAAATCGTATACGATTTCTTAGAAACCTCTTGTATCAATTTAAATACAGCGTCTACCGTAATTTTGTTTCCCCCTAAAATACGATTGACCCTCGTAATATCATTCAGAACTATTTCTAGCTCGCTAATAGGTCCTTCATAGTTATCCATGAGCTCAATCTGCTCACTTCTTCGCGTCCAATCAATCAAATTATAAGATAGGTTTACCATGGGTTTTCGAAATTACGAAATTTAAGATTCCTTTAGAACGGCTAGCTAGTTTTAAACCAGCATTCATCCATCTGTCATCCAAAAGTACGTTTTGTAATCTCCTTCCAAACCATAATCGGTTCTTAAAAATAATGTTCCATTGTTGCGCGTAGTCCGTTTCCAATTGTCCACGGTCATACTCAGGCTTGGATAAAAATGTATGAATATGTTCCGAAGCTAGTTTTGCACTATGTATCGCCATGGCCATTCCATTACCGCAGAGTGGATGTATTAGTCCGGCCGTATCTCCACACATGATAATATGGTCTTCTACGGGTGATTTCTTTTCAAATGAAATTTGTGCAATCGCCAAGGGTTTCTCAAAAACGGGTTCAGCCGTGTTTAGAAAAGCGCCTAAATAGGGATTTCGAGCCACGACCTCTTGGTTAAAGCTATCTATATCATTATACCTTTTAAAACTATTGTAGTGTGCTAGATAGCATAAATTTACAGCACCCGTCTCTGTTTTTGATAGTCCCGCATAACCACCTTCAAAGTTGTGTAACGCAACAAGATGTTGTGAGAAATTAGGATGGGTATAATGTGCTTTAACGGCAAGCCAATCTTGTTTTTGAAAACTAAAAGGACGTTTTAGTTGTTTGTCCAACGGCGAACGCTTCCCATAAGCCCCAATCACTATGCTAGCGGAATACATTTTATCTTCACTTGTAACGCTAAATTTTCCTTGGGTATATGCAATATCTGATACTTTAGAAAAGGCAAACGCTACCCCTTGTGATTTTGCTTTGTTATATAATAAATCATCAAAGAGGTACCTACTTATACCTGTTCCTCCTAAGGGAAGTGTCGTCTTCACCTTCGTGCCCTTTACAGTGCTAATTTCAAAGTCGGTAATGGAAACACCTCCAGCTTTATTGATATCTACACCTAGGCGCTCCAAATAAGGCTTAACCTCGTTGGATACGTATTCTCCGCATACTTTATGATGTGGATATGGATTGGTTTCAAAAAGCAATACACGATGCCCGAAGCCCGATAAAGCTATGGCTGACGTTAGTCCTGCCAATCCTCCTCCTACAATAATAACATCATGGCAACTCATTATAGTGAAGATAATTATTTTAAAAGAAGAACCCGGTAACTTTACCGGGTTCTTCTTTTAAAATTTAAGGTACTAAAGTTAGTTTACCAATACTTAATTTGATTTAGCCTTAGCATCATCAATCATTTCTTTATTTGCTGTAACACCAATTTCAACCCTTCTATTCTTGGCTTGCCCTTCTTTGCTATCGTTTTCAAATCTCGGTGCTGTTTCACCTAAACCTTTTACCGACATTCTACTTTTAGCGACTCCTTTAGCACTTAGATAATCGCCAACAGCATTTGCTCTTTTAGTAGACAATGACATGTTGTAACTAGCCTCCCCTGTGCTATCAGTATGACCTTCTAACATAAGTTCTGTATCAGGGAATTCAAGAAAGACATCTGCCACTTTATCCAGGTTGGATTTGGCCTCGGCGGTTAAATTGGAACTATTTAGTGCAAAATTAACACCGCTTTTATCATCAAAAATAATCTGAATACCTTCGCCCACTCTATTCACATCTGCACCCGGTACCATTTGTTCTATTTTTTTAGCTTGCTTATCCATAGAATTTCCGATGATACCACCTGCGGCACCACCTATGGCGGCTCCAATTAAGGCACCCTTCACATTACCTCCTAAAAGCCCCCCTATCAAAGCACCTCCAGCAACTCCAATTCCTGCACCCTTTTGTGTTTTATTGGCATTTTTGATGGCCGTGCAACTGGTGTTTATTGTAAGTAATGCAACTCCCAACATAAACAGTCTAATAATTTTCCTCTCCATAATTTAATCAATTAAGTGTTATTTGTAATTTGCTTAAAGCTTTACTTCTTTTGATGTTTTGTCAAGCGAGATAACCACATCAAAAGGTTGCCCGTCGTATTCAGTTTTCACTCTAAATTCAGCATTGGTTTCCGATATACTTTCTACAGAAATACTATAGCCAGTTTTGTCTGAGCTCAAAGGTTTGTTCTTCTCGTCAACGAACTTAAATTGTATTTTTCCGGTACCATCTTTATCATCCACATAAGACCAAAGTATTCGATTAGTGCTTTCAGTACAGCGCTCCGTTCCATTAATGGAGAATCTTCCTGTTCCATTATTGGGAATAAAAAGCCATTCTCCACCTTTAAAACAAGGCGAATCGGCGACATCAAATAAGTCTGCCTTGTATAGTCCCGCTTCACCTACAAAACGGATGTCTGAAACTGTCCAAGTGCCTTTTAGTAATTTCTTACCTTTTTTTTGTGCTGTTTCAGCACCTGTGCCAGATTTGGTAGCCGAACAGGACATGGCAATGATGGCGATAAATAAGTATATCGTATTCTTCATATAAAAGTGTTTTTTTTAGAGCGGCCAAGGTATTAAATAATTTCCTTAAAAGAAAAGTGAATCGAACTTAATACTCCAATAATTTAAGCAGCTGGGTTTTGAATCTAGATCTAGGCAGATAATTGTTTTCCAACACCTTAGCAAATGGAATAGGCGTCTCTATACTGCCCACACGAATTACAGGTGCATCCAAGAATTCAAAGCAATTTTCCATAACACTTGCGGCAATGTCACTCGCTATGCCTCCAAAAAGACTATCCTCTTGCAGGATGATAAGCTTTCCTGTTTTTTTTACGGAATTATAGATACTTTCTATATCCAAGGGCTGCAAGGTTCTTAGATCCAACAGATCTGCGCTAATCCATTCGTTGTCAGATAGGGTTTCCAAGGCCCAATGTACTCCTGCTCCATAACTAACAATAGTTATTTGACTCCCTTCCTTTACAAGGTTAGCCTTGCCAAAGGGAATGGTGTAGTTGTTTGTTGGAACATCTTCGTATAAGCTTCTGTACAATGCTTTATGTTCAAAAAAGAGGACAGGGTTTGGGTCGTCTATGGCAGTGGCTAAAAGTCCTTTGGCATCTGAAGGAAAAGCTGGGTATACTACTTTTAGGCCAGGCGTCTTGGTAAACCACGCTTCGTTAGTCTGGGAGTGGAAAGGTCCAGCAGCCACACCACCACCGCAAGGCATACGAATAACTACATCGGCATTTTCGCCCCAACGGTAATGGCTTTTAGCCAAATAGTTAACAATAGGATTAAACCCACTAGAGGCAAAATCGGCAAACTGCATTTCCATTACTGCCTTCATTCTGTTAATAGATAAGCCCATGGCGGCAGATACTATAGCCGATTCACAGATGGGTGTATTCCGCACCCGTTCTTTCCCAAAAGCTTCCACAAAACCGTCGGTGATTTTGAAGACACCACCATACTCCGCTACATCCTGACCCATAATAACCAGGTTATCATACTGTTCCATAGCACCGCGTAATCCATCTGATATCGCATCAACTAAACGAATGTTTTTTGTATGTATGGATGGGTTAACTTCTTTAAAATCATATTTTTGATATACTTCATCTAATTCTTTACTTTCATTGAAGGATATGGCTTCTTCATCAAAAGCTATTTTTAGATTTTTTTCTATTTCAGTACTTATTTCTTGTTTTAATACTTCCCGTTCCGCTTCCGATAACGCTCCTATGGAAAGCAAGTGTGCTTCAAAATTTTCCAATGGGTCTTTGGCAGCCCAAGTATCCATCATTTCCTGTGGCACATACTTAGTGCCACTAGCCTCTTCATGACCGCGCATCCGAAAGGTTTTAAACTCCAAAAGCACTGGTCTCGGATTATTACGAATATCCTTGCATAGGGCATCTATTTTGGTATACACTTCCAAGATATTGTTCCCGTCTATAATATGAGATTCCATGCCGTAACCGATGCCTTTATCCGCTATATTGGCACAATTAAACTGCTCGTTGGTTGGGGTAGAAAGTCCGTAACCGTTGTTTTCAATACAAAACAGTACCGGCAAACTCCATACGGAAGCTACATTCAATGCTTCATGAAAATCACCTTCGCTAGTAGCTCCTTCTCCCGTAAATACAGCAGTAACGCGCTTCTCATTCCTTAGCTTGTGGGCTAAAGCGATACCGTCTGCTACGCCCAACTGCGGTCCCAAATGGGAAATCATTCCAATAATTTTATAGGCTTGTGTGCCAAAGTGAAAACTTCGATCTCTACCGTTGGTAAAGCCGCTTGCTTTGCCCTGCCATTGCGCAAACAGTCGATGTAAAGGAATGTTTCTTGTAGTAAAAACACCTAGGTTCCTGTGCATGGGAAGAATGTACTCGTCTTGCTGCATCGCGCTAGTGACCCCAACCGAAATTGCTTCTTGCCCAATTCCGCTAAACCATTTAGAAATTCTGCCCTGACGTAAAAGAATAAGCATTTTTTCCTCTATCATTCGTGGTCGTAACAGCGCCTTATATAGCGTTAACTGAATACTTTCGGCTACCTGAAACTGCTTGTAATCCATGCGTATGGCGGTGGTTTTGTAAATAATGGCATAAATGTAACAAAAAAACGAGGTATCACTGAATATTATAACACTATTGTAAGTAAGCAATAATGTGTAAATTTACCTAAACACAAAAAATAGATTATGAGTCTGGTACCCAGTGTAGATTTGTCGGATTTTATTTCAGGAGATCCCAAACGGAAGGAGAAATTTATTCAAGAGATAGGAAAAGCCTTCGAAGATATAGGCTTTGTAGCGCTAAGTGGCCATTTTTTATCGGAAGCGTTAGTGGCTGATCTTTATGACGAAATAAAAAAGTTCTTTCAAATGCCCGAACAGGTAAAAGACACCTATGAAATAGCCGGTATTGGAGGACAACGGGGCTACACCTCTTTCGGAAAAGAACATGCAAAAGGTAGAAAAGAAGGCGATTTAAAAGAATTCTGGCATTTTGGGCAATATGTAACTGATGACGACAGACTTGCTAAGGAATATCCGGATAATGTGAAGGTTTCTGAGCTGCCTAGGTTTAATGAAGTAGGCAAGGAAACCTACAAAATGTTAGAGAAGACCGCCAGATATGTGCTTCGAGCCCTAGCACTTCATTTGGAATTGGAGGAAACCTATTTTGATGACTATATCACCAATGGAAATTCGATTTTACGTCCCATTCACTATCCACCGATAACGTCGGAACCAAAAAATGCAGTGCGTGCCGCTGCCCACGGGGATATTAACTTAATTACGCTCTTGATGGGAGCTCACGGTAAGGGCCTGCAAGTGAAAAACAATCGTGGAGAATGGATAGATGCCATAGCGCAGCCTGACCAACTGATGATCAACGTTGGAGATATGCTGTCTAGATTATCTAACAATAAACTAAAATCCACCATTCACCAAGTGGTTAATCCTCCTAAAGAATTATGGGGAAGTTCCAGGTATTCTGTACCATTTTTCATGCACCCTATTAGCGAAATGCCCTTAAATTGTTTAGATAACTGCATAGACGAGGAACATCCGAAGGGGTTTGAAGATATCACGGCTGGTGCGTTTTTACACGAGCGCTTAATTGAATTAGGATTGATTAAAGAATAGCAATGGACCTGCAAGATCAACTAAAAAACCTCTTCCCTGAGCATACACCGGAAGACATCCCAAAAGAAAATATTGAAAAAAGTATTTGGATGCAAGACGACCCTATTATTTGTAAATACGAAAAGCGAAAGGGAAAACCCATTACTATTTTAGAGGGTTATACCGGTGCAGATGCCGATTTTAAAAAATTGGCAAAGGAGCTAAAGACAAAACTAAGTGTTGGCGGCAGCTTTAAGGATAGTAAAATCATTATCCAGGGCGATTACAGGGATAGAATCATGACTATGTTGCAGGAAAAGGGATTTAAAGTGAAGCGGGTAGGCGGCTGATTGCTATTCGTTCCCTTTTTATGACGCCTATTGTGGTTCTTTTTCTGTTAATTTTTTTTATTTATTTCACATAAAGCTTACATTTAACTATTAAGAACCTAAACCAATCGGAAATGAGTTCCCTACTACACATCACTAACGGTGACAGTTTTACCAAACGTCTCAACAAATTAAATCTTAAAGGAGACGTTATTACGTGGCGCGAAATGCTGTGCGAAGGAAAGACTTTGAGCCATGTGGGGAGTGAGTCTTTTTGGAAGACCCGCTACGAATTTCTCCATAAAAACTATAAAGTGTCCAAGTCTTGGTTTATAGAAAAGACCTTAAAAGAGTACCGCTCGCTTTGTAATCATAAGCAGCAGGATGAAATTGTACTTTGGTTCGAGTACGACTTATTTTGTCAAGTAAACATGTTAGCAGTAATCAGCTGGTTGTTGGCAAATAGAAAGTATGCTCAAATTTCATTGGTTTGCAGCGGTAAGGAAGACGAAACAGACAAAATGTACACTCTCAATGAGCTTTCCGATGAACAATTACTGGGACTTTACAAGAATAAAAAAATATTATCACAAGATGATATAGAGTATGCGGATTATGTATGGCAGCTATACTGCAGCAATAACCCTATGCGCTTAGAAAACCTAACCGATTTTGAGGATTATCAGTTTGCATATTTGGGCGATGCCGTGAAAAGTCATTTACAACGTTTCCCTAGTATTACCAATGGACTCAATTATATGGAAAACAATATTTTGAGTTTAGCAGCAGATAAAAAACCAAGTTCCAGAAAAGACCTTTTAAATACGGTCTTACAAAATCAGGGTAACTTAGGTTTTGGGGATAGTCAATATGATAGAGCCATAACTCGGCTTAAACCACTTTTTACTGCTTTCAATCCTGTTAGACTAACCAAAAAAGGGAAAGAGATTTTAGATAACCAAACCAATTATTACTCTTGTATTCAGGATAACGACGTGTATTTAGGTGGTGCTTTAAAATATAACTTCCTATATAATACAAGTACGAGCAGAATCTTAAAGCTCTAATTTCCTATGCAATTAAGCCCTTCTGAGCTTATCTTGAATGCAGATGGAAGTATTTACCATCTCAATCTTTTACCACAAGATATAGCCACTACCATTATTACGGTTGGTGATCCCGATCGTGTCTCTGATGTGTCACAACATTTTGATGCTATAGAACTCCAAAAAGGAAAGCGAGAGTTTTTAACCCATACCGGCGTTTTGAACGGCAAAAGAATCAGTGTAATTTCCACAGGTATTGGAACGGACAACATTGATATTGTTTTAAATGAGCTGGATGCTTTGGTAAATATTGATTTCAAGACCAGAACGGTAAATAAAAATCGTATACGATTAAAACTAGTGCGCATTGGCACCTCAGGAGCTATTCAGCCAGAAATCCCAATAGATTCTTTTCTTATGAGCAAATATGCTATTGGATTCGACGGACTTCTACATTATTATAAGCACGATTTCAGTACTCATAAAAATCTAGAAGATGCATTTATGGCACACACCCAATGGGCACAAGAAAAAGCACGCCCTTACATCGTAGATTTTGACGAAGATTTAGCGAAAGAACTACTAGACAATCGTATACGATTAGGTTTTACAGCCACCAATACAGGATTTTACGGGCCACAGGGCAGAGAATTGCGCCTCGCAACTAGCCAATCTGGAGTCATGTCAAGAATGGCTAGTTTTTCATTTGATGGCCTGCAGATTACGAATCTAGAAATGGAAACTTCTGGTATATATGCCTTGGCAAAACTATTAGGGCATCAGGCGGTTTCCTTAAATTGTATCTTGGCCAATAGGACTACCGGAGAATTTTCCAATAACCCATCAAAAGCCATCCAAGAACTTATCCAAAGTACCTTAACTAAATTAACTTCAAAGTGAAAACCGTAAAAATCATTGGGGTTCCTGAGCATTTTAACCTTCCATGGCACTTGGCAATCGAAGAAGGAGCCTTTTCAGCACGTGGGATAGACTTGCAATGGAAAGACATTCCAGAAGGAACGGGTAAAATGTGTCAACTTTTGGAGAATGAAGAAACCGATTTGGCTATTATACTTACAGAGGGTATCATCAAAAGCATATCTGAAGGCAACCCAACCAAAATTATTCAACAATATATTGCCTCTCCCCTTTTGTGGGGAATTCATGTGGGTGCTAAAAGCCAATATAAGACGGTGACAGATTTGGCACAGTCCAAAGCAGCTATTAGTCGTTTTGGCAGCGGTAGCCATTTGATGGCCTATGTAAATGCCCAGAACAATGGTTGGAAACTTAACGACCTTTCCTTTGAGGTCATTCATAATTTAGACGGTGCTGTTAACGCGCTTACAAACGGAGAAGCAGATTACTTTATGTGGGAACATTTTACCACAAAACCCTTAGTAGATAAAGGTGTATTTAGATGTTTAGGCGATTGCCCTACTCCATGGCCTTGTTTTATGTTGGTCGGCACTGATCGTTTTATTGAGGGAAATTCTAGTATCCTAAAGCATATCTTGGAGGTCTTGGAAACATATACTTCTGAGTTCAAGTCGATACCAAGTATCGACAGAACCTTGGCAAACCGTTACGGACAGCAACTATCCGACATTCAGGAATGGATGTCCTTGACGGAGTGGAGTACAGCGCAACTTTCCAAACCAAGTTTGGAAAAAATACAAGATACATTGATAAGGTTGGGTTTAATTGGAGAGAAACTACCCACTAAAGACTTTCTATATACTAGTTTAGACTAGACGTCTACGGAAAGATTCACATGTTTATTAATAATTTTTTTGAAGGTACTATCAGACAATGGTTTTTGTGCGAAGTCTACGATATGAGGGTTGTTGGTTGCACGGTCCTTATCAGCTTGATTGTCGCTGATAGTTACCAAAACGATCATCAGTTGTTTTTTGAGTTCTTTTGAAACCTGCTCCTCATACATTCTTAAAAATTCCCAACCGTCTACAATTGGCATTCTAAGGTCTAACATTACCATGCAAGGCAACGCTAAACTTCCCTGACCCTTACTCAAAATAAAGTCCAAAGCTTCTTGCCCGTTAATAGCCGCGTTAACCTCAATTTCCATTTCTAGTTTATTAATAAAAATAGAGTGTAGAAAATTACTTGCTTCGTCGTCGTCTACCAGTAAAATAGATTTTATGGAGTTAAATTTCTTCATGTAGTCTTTTTAATTTTATATCGTAAGAAAATACAGTATCAAAATTAACAAAATATATAGAATAATAACTTACCAATCGATAGTTTTATTGCCTAACCCTAATAAAATATGGTTTGTATTTGAAAAATGTCGATTTCCAAACCAATGCCCTCTGTTTGCACTTAAAGGAGAAGGATGACCTGTAGTAAGAATATGATGTTTGGTGTCGTCTATGAGTTTTGCCTTCTTTTTAGCATATGCACCCCAGAGTAAAAATACCAATCCTTCCTTCTCATTCGATAGGGTTTTGATAATGGCATCCGTAAACGTTTCCCAGCCCTTTTTTTGATGACTACCTGCTTCATGTGCCCTTACAGTCAAAGTAGCATTAAGTAATAATATACCTTGTTTGGCCCAATGTTCTAGGTTACCACTTTCCGGGTAGTGCTTGTCCACATCTGATTGTAATTCTTTAAAAATATTGATGAGCGATGGCGGATGTTTTACTCCGTCTTGTACAGAAAAACAGAGCCCATTTGCTTGGTTTGGCCCATGATAAGGGTCTTGGCCTAGAATAACGACTTTGGTATGCTCATAACTGCAATGGTCAAAAGCGGCATAAATGGCTTCCTTTTTGGGGTAACAGGTATTTTGAATGTATTCCTTGTTTATAAAAGTCGTTAGCTCCTGAAAATAAGGTTTTTCAAATTCATCTTTTAGCTTAGAGTTCCAACTGTAATGCATATCAGGATGTATTTTTTATAACAGCAATCAAAATTAGTTAAAAACTAATGGATATTTTCCTAGGAATTTGGCTTGATATAAAAAACAGAAAAAACTAACTTCGCTACCAATGTAGAAATGGTTTTATAATAATTATTTGTTTTATCAAGTGGAGTAAAGATGGATTACGATTATGTTATCATAGGTAGTGGTTTTGGCGGTTCGGTTAGTGCCTTGCGACTATCAGAAAAAGGATACAAGGTTTTAGTGGTTGAAAAAGGAAAATGGTTCAAGGCCAAAGATTTCCCCAAGACCAACTGGAACTTCAAAAAATGGTTATGGGTACCATACCTGCGATTTTTTGGTATCATGAAGCTTTCCGTTTTTAAACATATCGCTATTATTTCTGGTACTGGGGTTGGTGGCGGTTCTTTGGTGTATGCCAATACCTTACCAACCCCAAAATCTGCTTTTTTTAAATCAGGGAGTTGGAATGAATTAAACGATTGGGAAAATGAATTAAAGCCCTATTATACCTTAGCGCTAAAAATGCTAGGAGCGGCTAAAAACCCAGAATTGTTTGATGGTGATTTGGGACTTAAGAAAATGGCTGAAAATTTAAATATCCAAGAAAAATTTGCTCCAACACGCGTTGCTATTTTCTTTGGAAAACCGAATCAAAAACAAAAAGACCCTTATTTTGGTGGCAAAGGTCCAGAGCGCTCTGGTTGCACTTTTTGTGGGGCGTGTATGACAGGTTGCAGACATAACGCCAAGAATACTCTCGATAAAAACTACCTTTACCTAGCGCAATCGAATGGCGCAGAAATACGGGCTGAAAATGAAGTGTACGACGTGTGTCCTATTGGAAATGGCAACGGTTCCCAAGGTTATGAGGTTTCATTAAAAAGTAGCACGAAAATTTTCAGCAGACCTCAAAAAATCAAAACAAAAGGAGTTATCTTCTCTGGGGGTGTTTTAGGAACGGTTAAGTTACTGCTAAAGCTTAAACACAGGTCCTTACCAAATTTATCTAAAAAACTCGGTGAAGACATTCGTAGTAACAACGAAACTTTAGTTAGCGTTACTGGGATTGAAAAAGATAAAAACTATTCAAAAGGTATAGCGATAGGAAGTATTCTTGACACCGATGAAAACAGCCATCTTGAAATTTGCAGATATGGTGAAGGTTCCGATGCATGGAAGTTAATTCACCTACCCTATGTAACTGGTTCTAATGTCATATCACGACTTTTTAAAATACTATTGAAATTCCTAAAACATCCAGTGTCGTATTTTAAAATTTACTTTGTTAATGGCTGGGCAAAAAACACGGTTGTTTTACTTTTTATGCAAACCCTTGATAGCACCTTAAAGTTTAAAAGAAACGCTTTTGGACAGATGACTTCAAGTGTAAGTACGGGTAAAGCTCCAACGCCATTTATTCCAGAATCAATACAACTAGTAAAAGCATACCGAAAAGCAATAAACGGGGTCAGTAGCTCCTTTGCTTTAGAAACATTGGCAGGGATACCGTCTACAGCCCATATCTTAGGCGGTGCCGTTATGGGAAAGGATGCTAGCACTGGTGTCATTGACAAAAACAATAAAGTTTTTGGCTATGAGCAGCTATATGTGATTGATGGCGCTATGATTTCTGCGAACCCAGGGGTAAATCCATCACTTTCCATAACGGCTATTGCGGAGCACGCAATGGACCAAATAGCAATTAAAAACGAAATGGGTTAAGGCGATACGATGATGACAGTAATTCTATGAAATATATAGGTAAATGCTTAAAGGTTCTTTTAATTCTTACTAGCGTAGTTCTAATCGGCGTTGTTCTATTTTTTGGTCAAAGGGACATCCCATTGGAGGAATTAAAACTAAAGTATGCAAATGCGGCTTCTTCGTTTATTGCTGTGAATGGAATGGAGGTTCATTATCGTGATGAGGGAAAGCAAACCGACTCTATTCCGATAGTACTTATCCATGGGACAGGATCAAGTTTACATACATTTGATGTGTGGGCAGATGCGTTGAAGAAAACAAACCGTGTAGTGCGAATGGACCTTCCCGCCTACGGATTAACTGGTCCTTTTCCTGATGCTAATTATTCAATGGGGCATTATACGAGTTTCATTACAGATTTTTTGACTGCCTTGGGAATTAAAAAATGCGTACTGGCTGGCAATTCCTTAGGCGGGCAAATAGCATGGAACTTTACCCTAGAGGAACCAAGCATGGTAGAAAAATTGATTTTAATTGATGCGGCTGGATACCCGAAAAACTCGAAAAGCGAACCAATTGCCTTTAAACTAGCTAAATTACTTGTGCTGAACAAACTACTTATCTATGTAACACCCCGTTTTTTGGTTAGGGCTAGTGTTGAAAATGTATATTTTGACACATCAAAAGTTACTGATGTACTAGTAGACAGGTACTTTGAACTCACCCTTAGGGAAGGTAATCGACAAGCCTTTGTCGATAGGCTTAATACTTCTATAGATTCGGCTACCTATAAGCAAATTAAAAATGTTCAACAGCCAACCCTTATACTTTGGGGAGCAAACGATATGCTAATTCCCCTGGAGAATGGTTATGAATTTAAAAAAGAGCTGCCAAATAACAGTATGGTCATTTTAGATGATACAGGGCATACACCAATGGAAGAACGACCGGTTGAAAGTCTAAAACCAGTTGTTGACTTTTTAAAAAGTATAGATTAATATAACGAAGCTGACATCCAATAAATCAATAATTTGAGAACAAGCCGCTACGTAGGTAAAGGAAACTGATTTTCAATTCAATTAAGCCTTAGAAATCGAATCCTACAATAGTATCAAACTACTTTTCTAATCTTCATACTCAACAGTCGCTAACGCTTTCAAAGCACCTGCTTGTGTTTGCCGGAGCTCTAAAGTGATAATATAGTTACGTGTAGCATCCTTTTTACTTAAATCATATGATTTGGCAGCCCATCTCTTTGCCTCTTTAAGATTTCCGTTAAACTCACTCAAAACCGCTAAATTATAACAAGCCCTACCGCTAATGCGCGTTTTAGGGTTTGCTACTTCCTCCTCCCAAAGTTTGCTAGCCTCTTTATAGGCTCCATTTTGCACTTTCTCATCTGCTAGTACTAGTTTTTGTGAGCCAATTGCATAGTAATCTCTTTGAACATCCAATTTGCTTGATTGCATTCTACTCGCGTATGCACTTCCTGAGTTTTTACTTTGTTCCAGTAAGGTTTCTCTTCGCTTGTCAATCGCTTGTAAGGCATCGACTCGATTTAATCCTTTGCCAGATGCTGTAATCTGTTCGTTCGTGATAAATTCATCTATTAATACCCTTTGCTTTGGATCGTAAATTCTCCATCCATTTTCAATTAAAGTGTTTAAAGTAATTTCTTGCGCGGAAACTTTGGTTCTATGACGCATCATATCCAATTTATCCATTTTAGTTTTTTTAAAGGAAAATTGAGTTTCTGTATCGTAGGTAGCCAACGAAAAAATAGCATCAACTCCAGATTCTTCGCATAGTGCAGCAATCTTCTTCCAGGTTTCCGCACTGGGCTGAATACCAAAATGATTAGCTTCTTTTTTCCTATTCTTTAAAATTTTAACCGTTTCAAATCGATTACCCTGAGCTAATTCATCAAAAAGTCCGGTTAAAGCAGCTTCCGTTCCTTTTTCAGCGAGCCAGCGTTCTTCCATGGCTATTAGTTGTTCCAATCGGTTAGAATAACCTTTAGAAGTTGAAGATGTACTACTGTTTACTATTCCTATTTTTTTGATTTGATTAGAGAAGTCAACGGGAGATGGTGCTGTAAAACTAACCGTTAACTGTTTTGTTGTAGTACAACTAAAACATAAAATACATACGGTAAAAATAAGGGAGACTCTAAAAAGGTATTTCATGTTTTGAGTACATTATTGATAACTAAATTCATTACACTATTTTAGGTAAGACTACTATAAAACAGTATTTTAGCCTTTATTATTGTATTAAAAGGTTTCAATTTTTTAATATAATCAAGGAATGGTA
>CAZMUV010000037.1:26182-32625 GCA_964569345.1 uncultured Maribacter sp.
GGTACTCCTATTCAATCTTAGCTATTCTAAACCACTTGATAATAGCAGTATTAGCGTGACAATTGTTGGTCTAGAACACGACCCTGTTGCACGCGATTACGTAAGACGTTTACATAGCCTAAGGCTATTCTATTATTGTAATCGGTGTAAGACTTTGATGCGAACTGGATTGCTTGTTCTAAATCTCCCTTTATTTCCTTGCTTATGGCCATGTTGTAATGCGCTCTACCTGCTATTTTTGGATTAGAATTATACAGCTCTTTTTCCCAAAGCGTTGCCGCTCCATTCCAGTCACCTGCTTGAGCTCTGCGTTGTGCAATTTTGAAGTTGTCCGTTCCGCGAACAAAATAATCCCTTGCAATACGGACGGACTTTGGCGTCAAGCGTTGGGCATATGCAATTCCTAAATTTCTACTATATTCTTGTACGGTTTCATTCCGGTTCGCTACAGCTTCTACTGCTTTCATTGGGTTGATTCCTCTACCTCTAAACATCATGTTTTTAGTATAAAACCGTTCATCTACAATTTCCTTGGTATGTGGATCGTAAATACGCCACCCACTCAATACATTGGTTGCCAGGGTAACTTCTTGGGCTGGTACATCAACATCAATACCTAGGCTATTGGGTAGTTTCATGGTGCTGATTTTGTAATTTGCCTTCGTATCTGTATCATAAAATGCCAAGGAGAATATGACATCTACTTGGTTTTCTTCGCACAAGCGTTCTACTAGTGCCCAAGACAGTGAAGCGGGCATAACAGCTAAACCTTTTTTCAATTCCTCAACACCTTCAATTATCTTTATTTTTTCAAAGTTTTTAATTACAGAAAGTTCGGAAACCAGCGATGAGATAGCAGCTTCTGCTCCTTTTTTATCCAAGTTTAGACCTTCTGCGGATAAAATTTTATCAATTTTATCTAAGGTTTCATTTCCTTTGGAAGGTGCGCTTCTATCAATAATTCCAATACTCCTCACTTCGGAAGATAGGTGAACAACAGCTGGCTCTGTAGCCCCCATTGTTAATCTATTTGTTGCGCTACAAGACGAAATCAGTAAAATTAATATGGTACAGCCTAAGAATATGGTTTTATTTTTCATAGAAAGTTTGATTTTTATTAGAATCAAATTATTGAATTACAGATAATTGCTTATTAGAAAACAGTAAATATTTGATTATATTGTCTAAAAGAATCGCTGCTGGAAAAACATAGCGGATGTATCAATTTGAATTTTTTGATTATCTACAGCGATGGCTTCTTAAAAAAGTTTGGTATTCATCAGCAGCTTAAAACCTGTCGTTGTTTACGCACTGTTATTTTTAGCTTCTAAAATTTGCGCAAATAAACGCCTTAAACATTTGTTTCAATAAATTAAAATTCCAAGGGTACTACCAAATAACGATACCTTTCAAATTCCCCAATCTCACCTCCAATCCTTACCTTTGCCACCTAGCAAATAATAACGTGGCGAACATACAGAGCAAGACACTTCAAGATTTAGAATTTCCAACAGTTTTACAGCAGGTTGCCGCCCGCTGCAATACGGAGTTGGGTAAACTGGCAGCCAAAGAGGTCACCCCATTTTCAGAAGAATCTCAAATGCGAAATGCACTTGGTAAAACCTCAGAATACCTTTCGTCTTTTATTAGCGATAATAGAATTCCAAATCACGGCTTTGACACTATTAATTCAGAACTACAATTACTTAAGATAGAAAATACCACCTTAGAGCTACAGGGATTTAAACGTATTGCTACCATATGTGATTCCATTGCGACCCATCAGAAATTCTTTAAAAAATTCAAGGAATATTATCCAATACTCAATGACTCCATTGCCCAACTGGAATCCAATACCGAAATTCCAACATTGATTAATGGTGTAATAGACCGTTTTGGGGAGGTAAAAGACAACGCTTCAGACGCGCTTTTAAGTATCAGAAGGCAAATGAACCATGCACGTGGTAAAATCAGCCAAAGTTTTGGTTCAGCCTTGGCCACCTACCAAACATCTGACTATTTGGACGATATTCGGGAGTCGGTCGTAGAGAACCGCCGCGTACTTGCCGTAAAGGCCATGTACCGCAGAAAGGTTAAAGGCACTGTTATGGGTACTTCCAAAACCGGAAGTATTGTGTACATCGAACCCGAAGCGGCTTTAAAGTACAGCAGAGAGCTAAACAATCTAGAATTTGAGGAAAAGGAAGAAGTTCAACGTATCCTCAACGATCTTACGAATCAAATACGGCCATTTAGAGCGCTTTTAAGAGAGTATCAGGAATATCTAACACAGATTGACGTTACGGCCGCAAAAGCCAAGCACGCACAAGATATCAATGCTTTATTACCTAAATTGAACAAGGGCAATAGACTCTATTTGAAAGATGCTTACCATCCCTTATTGTTTCTCAGTAATAAGCGCAACAACCAGAAAACCTATCCTCAGACGATTGAGCTGCACGATGAAAATAGAATCATTGTCATTTCTGGTCCTAACGCTGGCGGAAAAAGTATCACACTAAAAACCATTGGACTACTACAGTTGATGCTACAAAGCGGTATGTTGATTCCGGTACATGAACGTAGCGAAGTCTGTTTTTTTGATAAAATTTTAACAGATATTGGTGATAACCAATCTATTGAAAATCATCTAAGTACGTACAGTTACCGTCTTAAGAACATGAATCAATTTTTAAAGCGTTGCAACAACCGTACGTTATTTTTAATTGATGAATTTGGTACAGGAAGTGACCCTGAACTAGGCGGCGCTTTAGCAGAAGCTTTCTTGGAGGTATTTTATGAACGTGAGTCCTACGGCGTCATTACTACACACTACGCCAACCTAAAAGCCTTGGCCAATGAACTGCCGCATATGAGCAATGCAAATATGTTGTTTGATGGCAGAACGCTAGAACCTACCTTTCAATTGATGTTGGGACAAGCTGGAAGTTCCTTTACGTTTGAGGTGGCCCAAAAGAACGGTATCCCCTACTCGCTAATTAACAAGGCAAAGAAGAAAATAGAGCGCGGTAAGGTACGTTTTGATGCAACGATAGCCAAACTACAGAAAGAGCGCAGCAAAATGGCAGAGACCGGTTCTCGTTTAAAAGAAGAAGAGTCCAAGGCAAGAGAAGAAGCAGCACGCTTAGAAAAACTCAATGCCAAAGTGAAGTCCAAGCTTGAAAACTACCAAGAGCTCTACGACCACGACCAACGCATGATTCAGTTGGGGAACAAAGTAAATGTTGCTGCAGATAAGTATTTCCAAGATAATAAAAAGAGACTTTTGGTATCGGAACTCTTGCGCCTTGTAGAAACGGAAAACAGCAAGCGCAAGAAAAAAAGTGCCAACCAGGCCAAGGTAGAACGCAGTAAAAAGGCTCAAGTGTCCCAAGAAGTACAAAAGGAGGTCAAAGTCATTCGTGAGAAAAAACAGGTAGAAAAGAAAAACGCCGTTCAAAAAGAAAAGAACAAGCCAAGACCTGTTTTTAAGATAGATGACCGTGTTCGTATGGCTGATGGCAAAGCCGTAGGAAGCATTGATAAGCTAGAAAAAGGCAAAGCGGTGGTCAATTATGGAATGTTTACGACAAATGTTAGTGTAGACCAGTTGGAATTGGTAGAACGTAAAAAGAACTAATTTATGAAACGAATAGTACATGCAATCTTCTGTGTAGCTTGTCTGATCTATCTTATTTCATGCGGTAGCGATGATGCCATTGACACACCATTAGTTGATGACGAACTTATAGTACGTGCTGAAGTTGATGAAAATCCAATTTTAGGGATAGAGTTTGCAACGGTAAATTCAAAATTGACAGGTACGTTAACATATACCCTACGTTCGATATCCGTAGATGATGCAGTTGAAATTAATGCGACCACTGGTGGTTTATCTGTAACGAATTCGTTAGCCTTTGATTACGAACGTAGAACAGCAATTAGGGGGACCATAGTTGTATCAAATGATACGGAAAGTGAAGAATGGGATTTACAAATAGCGATTCGAAATATTGATGATATCGAGTATTGGCTTACAGCGTCGAAAGCAGCATATCAAGCAGAAAACTCTGGAAATTGGGTGCTTATTACAGAAGATGAATATGAAGAACTAGCTACACAGCTTAACAGCATCAGCAAAGCGGGCACTACTGACCTGCTGTACAGGCAAGGTTCAAACTCAGAGCTGTTTGAAACCTACTCAGGTTTTACGGTTTCCAATGATCTCTCCAGTATTCCTGAAAATAGTTTTGTTTTTGCCTTTAGGTATCTCGCGCTAGCGGATGATTTGGGAGAAAATAAAGTAAAGGTGTCTGATGGTATTGTTACTGGAGGGTATATGGATGTAGGAAACACATTGCCAGCCCACAATCAAGGCCAGCAGTATTTTGTATTAAAAGGAGCACGGCAATCCACCACTACCAGCAGGGGTTTCTTGGGCATATACGCTCAAAATGGTGTTTCTTATGATAGCCAAGGTAATGCAGCGGGTACGCATCTTTTTGGTGCAGGTGATGTCGTCGAACTGTCGGCTACGAATGTGCTAGACCGTGTTTGTATCTACCAAGGTCTAAGCACCCCGGTACAACAATGGGATTGAGGCTCTAAAAATAATAAACGAAACAGCCGACACCCAAGTTGTTGAATCTACCAACTTTAGATGCCGACTGCGTTTTTAAAAAATACCTTTAAGTACAATCGGCATCGGTCTCATTCGCTTCGAGTTGAATTTCCGCTGTATTATCGAAGGTGGTAACCCCACGTACTGTTATTTCTATAGAATCACTTCCAATTTCTGTAATGGTACCTGTGAAGCCACCAAAAGCACTCTGGGTAGCTATTTCTTCTCCCGTCAGCGAATCACCATCTGAATTACGTCCTGTTATCTTAATGCGTTGTACAAAAGGAACCTTAATAGCCGGATAGGTTTGTACTGCATCGTAGACTAAGACTTGCTTACCTGGAATAACAGGCACCAATCGTTGCGTAAATATAGTACTTCCAGTTTCTGTTGTCATTTCTTCCGCTTTCGTAGCCGATTTTGATATTTCTACAGATAATTCGAGTCCTACACTAACCTCGCCTGAAACCTTACCTCCATTTCCAAAGAAGGAAACTCCAGCTTCTGCACCTACGGTTACTTCGGTTGTTAATTTAGCTCCTGCTGTAAAGCCTATGGTTTCTTCCCAAGAAACAGACATCGTTTTCGTTTCCGTTAGGTCTACACCTACATTTTGTTCTATAACTGCTGATGTGCAATTCGTAAGGGTACTATTGAACTTAAACGAGTTTTCGGCAGCGGGCAATATAGGCTGCCCATACCAAGTTTCTATGCTTTGCGCCTCATATTCTACATCTGTAGTTACAATTCTAAAATTTTGGCCATTAGAGGCGTCTTCTAAGCCTGTAAGATTGTAATAAGCATTGTCACCAAAATCTGATTTAAAACAACTAAGACTAGATGTCTGGAATGCTAGGGATTTATTAGTCTTGTAGTTCTTAAGTTGAAAATTACCGTTTACTTTTTCAATTTTAAATTTAAAAATATCATCTAATGATTGAAAATTTGCGGTTTTTGTGGTTTTTGAAGTACTAGTCCCACCAATAACAGCATTGCCAATATCAGTTACTGTCTTAAGATAGGTGTTAGTACTTACAGAAATAATACTATACACATTATCTTCGCCTTCATGCTTTTGAAAATAAAACTGTTGTGATTTATTTGCGTTACTAAAATCGGCCTTGCCACGCGCCGGTATTCTCCGGTATGCATCTTGAGCAATCAGACAAAAACCTTCATCTGGCAAATTAACTCCTAGACCTAAATCCGGTTCATTGTCCAATACTTTATCTTCAATCTCGCCATCCTCAGTTACCAATTGTAAAAAATAAGGCGTGTCTGGCTTTAAATACACTTCTGTATTTAAATCTTCGGCATCATCGCCTCTTAATTCTACATTGCTGCCATTTTCCGTAAACAATACGTTATCCAAAATTTCTTTAAACAGTTCATTGTCATTTTCATCGAGTAGGTCTACTTCTAAATTGATACCATTTCTCAAGGCGGTTTCTGCTTCGCTAGACAGATTTTCTAAGTCTAGCTTAAAACTCGCGTAATTGGTATATTGGTCTACCTCTAATACCATCGGTTCAAAAAAATCACTATCCGTCGGTGTAATTTTCACTTTAGCTATGGGTTGGCCTTTTCGAATATAGGGGCGTGCATCTAACAGTAGACCTATCTCACCTTCGAAGGTTTCCAATTCATCTTCACTAATACCATCTGATATAACTAATTCTCCATCTTCTGGTAGTTCAGGTAACTCGGGCAGACCTCCAGAATCATCGGAGCTACAACCTAGAAGTAATACAAGGCCAATCGCTACTGCGCATACATACGTTAAAATTGTTTGATTTGTTTTCATAATTTCTTTGGTTTTAAA
>CAZMUV010000038.1:0-32359 GCA_964569345.1 uncultured Maribacter sp.
TGCGACCACTCGACCCCCAGCCGAGTGCGCTACCGGACTGCGCTACATCCCGAAAATTTTCCAAATTAAACTAAAAACATATCTAAATTTCTGATAGAAAAGAAATAGATTCTAGTTTTAAAATCGGATTGCAAAAATATAAAAGTCAATAAGAAATACGTCTATCTTTTTGAAATAATAATTCCGTTAATTCAGGTTGTTGATCCATTGTACCATCTGATCAGACCAACCTTTTAAAAAAGGGTCTTTAAGGGCTAATGAAAATCCGTGACCACCGTTTGGGTACACAAATAAGGTAGCAGAAACCCCTTTCTCGTTTAAGGCACTGTAAAACAATAAGCTATTTTCAACAGTAACCCCAGTATCATCACTAGCGTGGAACAAAAAAGTGGGAGGTGTATGCTGGGTTACGTTCTTTTCACTCGAGTACCTATCTACCATTTTTTGAGTAGGCTTCTCCCCTATCAAATTCTTTTTGCTTCCCTTATGTGTTTTATCTCCAAAGGTAATTACGGGATAACCCAAAACCATAAAATCGGGACGTGCATTTTCATTATCAATCGCATCTAAAGGAAGGTAAACCTTCTCCTCAAACTGTGTTCCCAAAGTACTTGCTAAATGTCCACCAGCCGAAAAACCTAATATCCCTATCTTTTTGGTGTCTAAATGAAAAAGAGCCGCATTACTCCGCACCAAGCGCATAGCACGCTGTGCATCAATAAGTGGTACTTCGTGTTTGTTTTTTTGAGAAATATCGGAGGGCAATCTGTATTTTACTACAATCCCTGCTATTCCTTTTCCATTAAGGAACTTGGCAATATCAGTACCTTCCCAGTCATAGGCCAGAATTTCGTAACCCCCTCCTGGAAAAATAAGCACAGCTTCTCCCGTAGCATTCGATTTTGAAGGTAAATACACTTCTATACTTGGCTCTTGTACGGTACTAATTCGTAATATACCGTTGTCTTTATGCTCTTCTACTTCCCCCGAAACTATACGGTTTGGGATACGGTCTTTAGGCCATAAAGGTATAATGCTATCTTGAGCATATACCTGACCGACAAAAACAACAAGAAATAATAATAAAGCACGATTCATAAACATCCGGTTTAGTTACAATCCCATTTAAAATTAGCTACTGGGTCATTGGATGCTGTGGAAAGATTGTAGTGCCACCACTCTGTTCGTATAGACCAAAAGCCATGCTTTTCCATGGTTTCTTTAAGGAGTTTTCTGTTATCCAGTATCTCCTGCGGTAAATCGGTCATATCGTGGTAGGCGCGTTTACCGAAAAAATCAAAGTCGGTTCCCATGTCAAGTTCCTCCCCTTCCAATGTTTCCAAGGTAATATCAACAGCACCACCTTTATTATGAATCGAACCCTTTACAGGGTTTGCCACATATTGTGGATTAGGAACGATTTTCCACATCTTATATTGAACCGAATTGGGCCGGTAACAATCAAAAAATTTAATTTTAACTCCTTTTTTCTTAAAATCGGTATTGGCAGCTAACAAGGCTTTGGCGGTCTTTACTCGCGTATAACACTCGGCGCAATCATAGACTTTTTCTTTTAGAAAATTATTCTCTGTGGCATAACGCATGTCATACCCAAAACCATCGCTATAATCAGCCAAGCGAATAAATGTTGAATCAGCTAGTGATTCCAAGGATAATGGTTTGGGTATTGTATTCAGTACCTCATCTAGTACCTCTATCTCTGTAATCGTGTCTTGTACTGCTTGCTTCGTAATTGCTGGTGTTACTTCTTTATTGGTTCTATTCTCGTTCTTACAAGAGCTTAGGAGTGCAAATACCAACGTCATTATTAGATAAATGGAAGGCCGAAAAGACTTTTTAATGTTTATTTTTAGAAAAATCAATATTAGGAAAGTTTAGGATTAAAAAAATAAGGGCTAGTGAGATAGTTAAAAACCACCCTAGCAAAGAAATACCATAGAAGCAATTTAACCAAAAACTATGAAACAATATTCTTCGCTTATATCAATATTCTTACTACTGACGATTTCCTGTGGAGATACTAAAAAGGAAGGGCAATCGGCTAATTCATTACTAGAAACTAAAAAAGGACGAAGCCCGAATATCGTTCTCATCGTAGCGGATGATCAAGGTTGGGGAGACCTAAGTTATAATGGAAACACCAATCTGCAAACCCCAAATATCGATAGCTTAGCAGCGAACGGAGTTTCTTTTGAAAACTTCTTTGTACAACCTGTTTGTTCCCCTACAAGAGCAGAGCTTCTTACAGGAAGACACTATACACGTTTAGGGGTGCACAGCACTTCTAGCGGAGGCGAGCGATTGAATCTTGATGAAACTACCCTAGCCGATGTTTTAAAGAAAGAAGGATACGCTACTGCGGCATACGGAAAATGGCATAACGGCATGCAGCCCCCCTATCATCCAAATTCCAGAGGTTTTGATGATTTTTATGGCTTTACATCTGGTCATTGGGGCAATTACTTTGATCCCATGTTAGAACATAATGGAGCCATCGTTAAGGGCAAGGGTTTTTTGGTTGATGATTTAACAAATAAAGGTCTTCAGTTTATAGAGAAAGAAAAAGAAGGTCCGTTTTTCCTTTACCTCCCTTACAATACTCCACATAGCCCTATGCAAGTGCCGGACGTCTATTGGAACAATTTCAAGGATAAAACCTTGGAAAAGCAATATCAGGGTGACGAGAATGAAGATATAAATTTTACCAAAGCAGCATTGGCCATGGTAGAAAATATTGATTTTAACGTGGGGCGCATCACAAATCAGCTAAAAGAGTTGGGACTAGAGGAAAATACCATTATAATTTATATGTCTGATAATGGTCCAAATGGATGGCGTTGGAATGGTGGCATGCGCGGTAGAAAAGGGTCTACGGATGAGGGAGGTGTGCGCACACCTTTTCACATACAATGGAAAAATACGTTTAAGGCTGGTAAGAATATAAAGCAGATTGCCAGCGCAATAGATATTCTGCCCACAATAGCAAGTTTAATCGGGATTAAGGCTAATACGATAAAACCTTTGGATGGAATAGACTTATCAAAGCTACTCATAGACGATACGGTTGCCATGCAGGATAGGTTTATTTTCAATCATTGGAAAGGAAGTACCAGCGTTAGGACACAACAGTTTAGGCTAGATGAACAGGGACGCTTATATGATATGATTAAAGATTTGGGACAAACATTGGATATCTCCACTACGTATCCCAAAATCAAAGATTCTCTAGAACAGGCAAAATCCCGCTGGTTAGCCAATACAAACCCCATGGCACCAGAAAATGATAAACGGCCTTTTACCCTAGGACATCCAGAATACAACTACACGCAAATACCCGCTCGTGACGGTACCGCTCATGGAACTATAAAGCGAAGTAGTATACACCCTAATGATACTTTCTTTACACATTGGACCCACAGTAAGGACTCTATAACTTGGGATATTGACGTATTAGAAAGTGGCACCTTCGAAGTAAGTCTATTTTACACTTTGGCAAATGAGGATGCGGGTGTAGCAGTTCAACTAAACCATGGAGAAAATTTTTTACTTACCGAATTAACAGAAGCCTACGACCCACCATTGACCGGTATGGAAAATGACCGTAGCCCTAGAATAGAATCTTACGTGAAAGAATTTAAACCCAAAATACTCGGAACTATTAATCTTACAAAAGGAAGAAACCCCTTGGTACTAAAAGCCGTTCGGATTCCTGGGAAAAAAGCTATGGATGTTCGTCTTCTCTTATTTAAGCGAATTGAGTAGCAATTGAACAGGGTTTTTTTTAAAATTGACTTTACGCTGTAAAACAAGTAGCGCACAAAAGACCAATACATATACCCAAGTATTACCTAGCTACCTTTAAATAATACTAAGTCGTGAAGATAACGGTAGGTATCCTTTTATAATCCATGGTTTCTGCACGAAGTATCCAAGAGTCAGGTTCCATGCTATTTTTATACTTAACTTACCGCATAAAATTAAATCTTAATGAAACAATATAAACCTTTTCTACTCCCCCTATTATGCCTTGTAATTTCCTGTAAGGACGCTAAACCCGTTCCTGTAATTGCACAGGATACTACAGCAGATATATGGATGTTAGATTTTAATAAAACAGCTGTTAATCCTATAATGACAGCAGATTCTTCCTATGTTTTCAATGACCCCGTAAGTAATACAGCGGTTAAATGGCAAAAGGCAGATGTGTTTAATCCCGGTGCCGTGGTGCGTAACGACACCGTGTTTGTGCTATTTAGGGCAGAAGACAACCCTAAAGCTATTCTTGGAGGAAGAACATCAAGAATCGGGTTAGCATATAGTACAGATGGAATAAGCTTTACAAAACATCCCGAACCAGTGCTATACCCAGATAACGACGAATTCTCACAATGGGACCAACCTGGAGGGATTGAAGACCCAAGGATTGTTGAAACACCGGATGGAGAATACATCATGCTCTATACAAGTTGGAATACCGATGTTGCCCGCTTATCCAGCGCTACCTCCAAAGATTTACGAAATTGGACAAAGCAAGGCCCTGTTTTTGAAGAGGCCAACGACGGAAAGTTTCTGAATGTTTGGAGCAAGTCTGGCTCCATGGTAACAGAATTGGTTGATGGAAGATTGATTGCCAAAAAAATAAATGGAAAATACTTGATGTATTGGGGCGAACTTTTCGTAAATCTTGCGGTTTCTTCTAACGGAACAGATTGGGAACCCACGCTAAAAGAAAACGGAGAATTACTGTATTCCTTTACGCCTACGGTAAATGAATTTGATAGTCACTTGACCGAGCCTGGACCTCCAGCGCTTTACACCGAAAATGGCATACTGCTATTATACAATGGTAAAAATCTTAGTGGTGAAGGTGCAACAAGCAAATACCCCGAAGGCACGTATTGCGGTGGGCAAGTATTATTCGATAAAAACGACCCTACAAAAATGATTGCGCGATTGGAGACTCCTTTTATATGTCCTAGCCTACCCCATGAAATAAGTGGACAGTATAAGGCTGGAACCACTTTTATTGAAGGTTTAGTCTACTTTAAAGAAAAATGGTTTTTATACTACGGTACGGCAGATTCCATGGTTGGGTTGGCGGTTAAAGAATAGAAAGAAGCTAATATGGTTTTTAGTTTTTTTTACTATGAATAACGTCGCTTTGCACGAATTCATAAAAAAGCTTCTGTTTTTTGGAAACAGAAGCTTTTATTTGTTGATTGAACTCTTTTAATCCAAGCTCTTCCAAAATGCTAGATGTTTAGGCATTTGCTCCACAACACGGGTTGACTCATCCTCTATAAACATGTATTCAATACCCAATTCTTTAGCTCTTTTAATTAATCCGTCCATGTCTATTTGACCAGTACCTAGGGTTACGTTCGTCTCAACGTCAGAGTGTCCAGAAACGTTCCCTACCATTCCATGTTCCATATCCTTTAAATGCATCAACTTAAATTTGTCGGAATATTTGTTCAACAATATCATAGGATTTCCTCCACCGTGTTGCACCCAATAGACATCCATTTCAAATCCAAAGTGTTCCGCATTTTTAGCCATGTAATCAAATAAGGAACCGTCTTCATAATTCTTAAACTCATAGCCATGGGCATGGTATACCAAGGTTATCCCTTCTTCCTGCAACCGTTTACCTGCTTTGTTAAACACATCGGTAGCTTCTTTCGCTTTTTCAAAATCAAATTTACCTCCTTCATGGTCTATCCAAGCACACATAACATAAGATACATCGTAATTTTTGGCGTCTTTTATCACCTTTTCTACATCGTTCTTTAAGTCCATGTATCCACCTTGAATACTTCTCATTTTTAAACCTCTATCCTTCAGCATTTTTTTGAACTCGGCCAATGGTACGCCGTAGGAATCACCACCTTCAATATTGGTGATACCCCATGACTGAATTAAATCTAAGGTACCAGGAACATCTGTTTTGAATTGATTTCGCAAACTGTATAATTGCAGGCCTATTTCTTGGCCTATAGCTACATTGCCAACCATTAGAAAAGTAAAAACCAGAAGTATTTGTTTCATCTTTAAAGAGTATCTGATTCGTTACTTAAAGCATACTTTAGGTAAGTAAATTCCCTTTTTCATCCCAGGTAGCTACCGTATTTCTTGTACTTTGGTCTATACATTTAGCAATCCATTCCGGATCGTATTCAACACCGTGCTTATCTAATACTTCTTGGGGAACACCATCCCAAACGTTTGGCTGGTTTCCTTTGTATCCTAAGTCTGCAATACCCACTTTAGACGTATAATAACCGGTTACCACCAAATTACGTACTAAGGCAAAAAACTGAATTTCAAGCGGTTGGTCGTCTAAGGGTACATCATCATCATGAAAGCATATCTGATCACAAATTTGTTTTTGCTGTTCTAAAGTGGCCGACTTAAATTCCGTTCCAAATTCCGTATTACTCTTATGATCCATCCACATTAAGCCTCCAAGCAATGTGTTTTTCATATCAGGCATATCCTTGCCAATGAACTCTATAAATTCCGGCACATCTGCTTCTATTGGCCCTCCATGCGGCTCTTTTGCTGGAAGAATAACCGTACTCAAAACGGCTATAGTCTCCATCTCATGTTCGTTGAAAAGTTGCTCTGCATTTAATTTTTCAATTCGCTCCAATTCATCCGGTGTCCTACCAAAATAATTGGTATCCTCTACAATTGATAAGGCCTCATCGGCTGTCTTATCCTCTGTTTTACATCCATGAAAAGCCAAGGCCGAAGCTCCTGCACCTAAAATCATGGTTTGTATACTCTTTCTTCTATCCATTGCCATACTCTAGATATTTTGCTGTTTCAGTTGTTCAATTATATAATCACTTGCTCTCCACGATAAGGCTAGAATAGTCCATGTACAGTTCTTATCCGCCTGTGATACAAACGGGCCGGCATCTACTATAAATACGTTATCTACATCATGTAACCTATTGAATTTATTCGTTACAGATGTTGTAGGATCGTCGCCCATACGGGTCGTTCCTACTTCATGAATAATCTCTCCGGGTGGATGAAGACCGTGATTCTTATCTGCTCCTGGTCTATTTAGATAAATCCCTCCCATATTGTGTGTAATCTCTTCAAAAGAATCTTGCATATGCTTAGCTTGCCTCACTTCTACATCAGACCATCTATAGTTAAACTTAAGTACAGGTATGCCAAAATCATCAACGGTAGTAGGGTCTATTTCACAGTAGTTCTCTTTTACAGCTAAACCTTCACCTCTTCCTCCAAAACCTACAATTGCGCCGTAGTATGATTTTACCTCATCACGGAGCTTTTCCCCATAGCCTCCTGTGGGAAGTCCCACTAATTTATTAAAAGCACCTTGATCAAAGCCAAAGCCATAATTAGGTTGACCCATGCCACCCCATACTTCGATATGATACCCCCTAGGGAAATCCAATTTACTATTATCTCCCCACCACGGACTATACACATGCATACCTCCAACACCATCTTCATTGTAGGAAACATCCCTATTCATAAGATCAGGAATAAATGCCATTCCACTACTACCCGTAGAATCATGTAGGTATTTACCGATGAGATTGCTACTATTTCCAAGTCCGTTTGGATGTTGTTTACTCTTACTATTTAAAAGAATACGAGCAGAACTACATGCAGATGCCGCCAATACGACCACTTTTGCCTTTAGTTTATATTCTTTTCTATCCTCTTTGCTGATGTAAGATACACCTGTGGCCTTTCCTTCTTCATTCGTTGTTACTTCGCGCACCATGGAGTTCACGAATAACTTTACCTGTCCACTACTTTTTTGTGCCGGAAAAATCAAACAACTACCAGCTGAGAAATCCGCATAAACCGAGCATGACCGACCACATTGACCACAATAAAAACAAATACCACGGTCGTTGTTGATTCGTTTTGTCAACATGGACATTCGACTAGGAATTACAGGAATGCCTGATTTCTTTGCCCCTTTTGTATAAAAAAGTTCGTGTAATCGTGGTTTTGGTGGCGGAAGGAAAAAACCGTTCGGATCATCTTCCAAATCTTCGTTAGTTCCAAAAACACCTATCAATTTATCTACCTTATCGTAGTACGGTTTAACATCATCATATCCTATAGGCCAATCTTCTCCATGACCGTCTCTTGTTTTACCTTTAAAATCTTTAGGCCCAAAACGTAAAGAAATACGCCCCCAGTGATTGGTTCGGCCGCCTAACATTCTTGAGCGCCACCACTTAAAAGTAGTTCCCGGTTCCACAGTATATGGCTCTCCTTTAACTTCCCAGTCGCCATAGGACATATCCCATTCACCAAAAGCACGATCTGTACCCGCTCCTCTTCTCGGAGAATCATAGGGCTGTTTCATTTGGGTCATAGTTTTAGGATCCGCTGGGTCAAAAAATGGACCAGCTTCAACTACAGCAACCTTAAGACCGGCATCTGCCAACTGTTTGGTGGCCATCCCACCACCGGCACCAGAGCCGACAATTATAACATCAAAAATTTCTGAGGATTCCTTTATTTGCATGAATAGTAATTTTCATACAAGTTAATACTTTAACTTAAAATAAAACCTACTTTTTATACCAACGACCAAAGAATTAGTGTCCAATTACACAAAAAGCATAGAAAATGACAAAAGAGTACCATGACTAAATCAAATTTGATTCCAACAAAGTAAACTAAGATTTTTAATTATTATAATTGGATTGTTTCTCCAACGAACTTTCCTGCGACATTAAGGTTTATAAGCAATAAACCTATTAAACCAACACCGACTCAAGGTTGATTGCGTTAATAAATTAAACCAAAAACAAATACCTAGAAGAAGAGTACCCACAAAATACTTAATCATTAAAACATAAACCGAAAACGGTCTTAGGTATTTTTAATGGCATCTATTACGCTATTATAGTGAAGTAATCTATTAGTTACTTTTAAAGGTCGAGGTAGGTAATTGGGCAGCATTGAACAAATTTGGAATCGCAATGTTATCCCATGCAAATCTAACCGATATAGGCGCTTCAACTTCTTTAGTTCTTAAGACCACGGCATTATTTTTAACTTTTGCCTTTGCGGTGTGGAAAACACCGTCAGCTCCAGCGACTTCAAAAAATGATATATTTTTATCCTTTAAATAGAGACCGTCCGCATGGTCAAAATACACTATAAGCTCCTTATTTTTGATTTCAATTTTCTTATACAATGGACCATGAACTTCGGCATCCAACACTTTATAATGTTCTTTCAATGCTATATTCCCCAAGCGTAATCCTACGTCTTGTTTGTTCTGTGGATGTATATCGTCTACAGTGCAAATATCACTAGTGACGACCATGCCTGTGTTTTTGAGGGAAAGCGACTGTCTTTGCTGGTCTCGTACCACAGCCCCTTCAAAAGGCCCACCATACGTGTATGGTGCGATTTGTACATAGTAAAAAGGGAAATCTGTGTTCCATTCGGTACGCCAAGAGCTTATCATTTCGGTAAACAGTACCTTATAGTTTTCACCATTTGCGGTATTGGATTCTCCTTGATACCATAAAACACCAGCGATATTAAAGTTTGTGATAGGCGCAATCATGGCATTATATAAGGTGGAACGCTCCGTCGGTACCCATGGGTTTGGCTGAATTAATTTATGAGATTCCAATAGCTGCTGATGCTCGTCAAATACATACTCTGGCGTCCAAACTTCTGCGCATGAAGCCCCCCAAGAAGCATCAATCAATCCTATAGGGATATTTAATTCCTCATGAACTCTTCTAGCAAAGAAATAGGCCACAGAACTAAAATCCGCCATTGTATTTGGTGTGCTGACTGCCCAGCTCCCGGATACATCCTCTTGCGGAGTAGCCGAAGTCCTTTTATCAACCGTGAAAAAACGAATAGTAGGGTGATCTGCGTTTTTTATCTCTTCTTGCTTATTATCTATTCCACTATTGGCGCTCCACTCCATATTGGATTGTCCAGAACACAACCAAACCTCGCCAATCAGCACATTTTTCAATACAATGCTGTTGTCCTTACCATCAAACAGTATTTCGTAGGGACCACCGGCATGCGGAGTAGTTACGCTTACCCTCCACTTTGCATTGATTCCGGTTTTGACTTCAACCGTTTCCCCATCCCAACTTGTAGCTATGGTAAACGTTTCTCCTGGAGCAGCCCATCCATATAAATAGACTTCCGATTCCCTTTGCAGTACCATATCGCTACCAAAAATTTGAGGTAATGAAATATCGGCGTAGGAGAATTGAATAAAGCTAAAAATAGATAAAAGAAACAGTTTGATTTTCATAGTACAATCATTAGAGTTCATTTCTAAATATAACCATTTAAGTAATTAACATTTCTGCTACCATTAAAATGAATGGTTTTCTAAACCAAAAATCATTGCCTATCTTAAACTCTTAATAAACAACTCACTTTTGGGAACAGACATCACTTTCATATAAATTAAACTGCATTCATGAACCGAAGACATTTTATAAAGGGCACCTCTGCATCGCTATTTTTGTCCTCTTTTGGAAGCTATGGTTTTGAATATTTTAAAAATGAAAAAGCCAAACGGGTTGGACTCATAGGTGCTGGTTGGTATGGCACAAGTGACCTTTTTAAGCTCATACAAGTGGCAAATGTAGAGGTTATTGCGATTTGTGATGTTGACCAAAATCATTTAAATGAGGTATCCAAATTAGTGGCACAACGGCAAAAATCCGAAAAGAAACCCAAGCTATATACCGATTACAGAAAAATGCTGGGCAAGAACAATTTGGATATTGTGCTCATCGGGTCTCCAGATCATTGGCACGCTCTCCAATGTATTAGTGCCCTAAAAGCGGGCGCCCATGTATATGTGCAAAAACCTACGAGTGTAGATGTGATGGAAGGCGAAGCCATGGTCGCAGCAGCCAGAAAATACGACCGCGTGGTGCAAGTGGGTACGCAACGTAAAAGTACACCGCATTTGATTGATGTAAAAAAGGAGATTGTGGATACCGGACTCCTAGGCAACATTGCCCATGTAGAAATGTGTTGTTATTACCACATGCGTGCAGACGGCAACCCGCCCGAACAACCAGTCCCAGACTTTCTAGATTACGATATGTGGACCGGCCCAGCTCCTTTAAGGCCGTATGACGGAATTCCACACAAAAGATGGTGGCGGACCTTTAGGGAATATGGTAACGGTATTATGGGCGATATGGGCGTGCACATGCTAGATACCGTAAGGTGGATGCTAGATTTGGGCTGGCCGGAACGTATTAGCTCTCAAGGGGGTATTTATGTCCAGAAAGGAGGAAAATCGAATACTCCGGATACCCAGTCGGCCGTTTTTGAATATCCTGAACTCAATTGTATATGGCAGCACCGATCTTGGGGTAGTCCTGTGGACACGGAATATCCTTGGGCTTTTATAATTTATGGTGATAAAGGAGTTTTAAAAGGCAGTCCCATGCAGGCTGATTTTATACCGCGCGGAACCGGAACTCCCATGCATTTTGATGTACTATACGAAAAGGAAGAATACCCCGAAGATCTTATTGAAAAAGACAACGAACTGCATGCTGCGCCCGCTACCCGAGGACATATGATTGATTTCCTTGATGCTATACAAAACAATACACGACCCATTGCTGATATTGAAGAGGGGCATATTTCTTCAGCAAGCTGTATTTTGGCAAATTTAGCTATGGATTTGGGGCGACCGTTAGTTTATGATCCAAAAACTAGAACGGTGGTTGATGATGCAGAAGCAACCCAACTATTGACTCGGGGTTACAGAACACCTTGGGTACACCCACACCCAGATAGGATTTAGAATAATGCTTTTGTAGATTTTCGAATGATAATACCTGTTTTTACTACTTTAGTCTTGATTTAAGACTAATACTCCAAAGGGGTTTCTATTCGTTTGATTAATTGTTTTGCAGCGGACTCTCCAATGCATTTCCCATGCTAACTACCATTGTTAAAGACGGAGTTACTTATTCTGACAATTGGCCATTTGTAAAACCGATAATGGAGATATCAGCATTTTTTTTTGGTTTTAACAAGGTCTAAAATTAGATCAGAGTTTTGGGCAACAACTGAGACTATCGACTCCTCCCACCTCTGATGACGGCTATCCAACACCTTTATAACATAATCAGGTTTACCCCATATTCATATAAAAAAAAGAAAGGATTCAGTCTAAAAACTGAATCCCCCCGCCGGCTATTTTTAAAAGATATTTTTTATATATACTGATTCACAATATTCTCGAACAACTCCTGCTTGCCACTTTGTAGTTCTAATTCGCCATTTGATGCAGCAATGCTATACAGCTCCTTCAGGTCCAGTTTTCCTTCTTCAAAAGCCTTTCCTTTTCCAGAATCAAAAGAACTGTATCGTTTTTTCCTCAGACTCGTATATGCAGAAGATGAAATAATTTTATCTGCTGTCATTAGGGCTCTAGCAAAATTATCCGCTCCACCTATATGCGCATGGAACACATCATCCAAGTCAGTTGAATTCCTACGTATTTTAGCGTCAAAGTTAATACCACCACCTTGCAGTCCGCCAGCTTCTAGGAAGACCAACATGGCTTCTGTAGTTTCCAAGATATTATTGGGGAACTGATCAGTATCCCAGCCGTTCTGATAATCACCTCGGTTGGCATCCAAGCTCCCTAACATTCCCGCTTTGGCAGCAACTGCAATTTCGTGCTGAAAGGTGTGTTGCGCCAAGGTGGCATGATTTACTTCTATATTAATTTTAAAATCTTTGTCTAGACCATACTCCTTTAAAAAACCAATAGCGGTAGCGGTATCAAAATCATACTGATGCTTACTTGGCTCCATCGGTTTGGGCTCTATAAAGAAATTTCCTTTGAATCCCTGCGCTCTAGCATAATCCCGAGCCATACTTAAGAACCGACCCATATGGTCCAACTCCCTGCCCATATCGGTATTCAAAAGGGACATGTACCCTTCGCGACCTCCCCAGAACACATAATTCTCTCCATCTAAAGCAATGGTAGCATCCAAAGCCAACTTTATCTGTCCGCCAGCTCTTGCAACTACATCAAAATCCGGGTTGGTAGCTGCACCGTTCATATACCTGGGATTGGAGAAGCAATTGGCTGTTCCCCAGAGCAATTTAATGCCAGAAGCGGTTTTCTTCTCTTTGATATAATCGGTAATTATGGCCAAACGCTTTTCAGATTCCGCAAAGGTTGGCCCCTCTTGAATAAGGTCAAAATCATGAAAACAGAAGTAATCAAAACCCATTTTACTTATAAATTCAAAAGCAGCATCTGCCTTATCTTTTGCCGCTTGAACAGGGTCGGACGACCGGTCCCATTCAAAACTTTGAGTCCCAGGCCCAAAAGGGTCTGATCCTTGTCCGCAGAACGTATGCCAATACGCTATTGCGAATTTAAAATGGTCGCGCATGGTCTTCCCTGCAACAACCTGCTCCGGATTGTAATATTTAAAGGCCAAGGGATTGTCCGAATCCTTTCCCTCAAACTTAATTGCTCCAATACCTTTAAAGTATTCCTTATCTCCTAATACTGCCATCTTATGTTGTTTTTAATAGTATTTCTAATTCCCTTTTCCATGTTGCGTATGCCTTATGGTAGGCTTCCTTCTGTTCGGAAGGTTGATAGGTCATTACGTAATCGTTTTCCATAATCCGTTTACCGAATACCTCAAAATCTCCCTTATGAAGATCTGCCGCCCTTGCCGCTCCTATGGCTCCTGTGGTGTTATATACTTCTATACCGTGCGAAATTAGTGTAGCCACCGTATTGGAAAATATTTCTGAACGGAAGAGGTTGTCGTTACCTGCGCGCATTACGCTTACCTTGCTACCGTCCGACTTTAGGATTTCCATACCATACACAAAAGAAAAAGCGATGCCCTCTAGAGCAGCCCGGCACAAGTGTGCTTTTGTATGATTATTTAAATTGATATTGACCATTCTAGTGCCAATATCTTTATTATTTAACATGCGTTCGGCTCCGTTACCAAAAGGAATAACACAAACGCCATCTGAACCAACCGATACAGATGCCGCCAAATCGTTCATTTCTTCATAAGAAGCTACATCCAGATTATTTAATAACCAACGGTATTGAATTCCAGATCCGTTAATACAGAGTAATTTTCCAATTCGGAGCTTTTTACCCGACTGATAATTGACATGGGCAAAATTATTTATTCTAGCATATTCCTTTACGGAAAGGCTATCCGTTACCGCATAAATAACACCTGATGTACCACCTGTGGCAGCGACCTCGCCTGGATTAAAAACGTTGAGGGATAAAGCATTATTGGGTTGATCGCCTGCCCGATATAAGATGGGCGTTCCGGTTTGCAATCCGCTTTCAGAGGCTCCTTGTTGGTTTACAGTACTCTGTTCCGAAAAAGTGGGCACAATGTCCGGCACCTTACTATCATCAAAACCGTAGTGGTGCATCAGTATTTCAGCAATCGAATTTTCCTTAAAATCCCAAAAAACACCTTCAGATAGTCCCGAAACCGTAGTATTCATGACTCCGGATAAACGATATGCAATGTAATCGCCCGGAAGCATAAATTTATATACTTGAGCATAAATTTCAGGCTCATTTTCCTTTACCCATTTTAGCTTAGATGCTGTAAAGTTAGATGGGGAATTGAGTAAGTGTTTGGCACATTTATCTTCACCTATTGTTCCAAAAGCTTCTTCCCCTATTTCTACGGCCCTACTATCGCACCAAATAATAGAATTTCTAAGTACTTTGCCATCTATGTCTACCAAAACCAAACCATGCATTTGATACGAAATGCCTATACCTGTAATATCGGAATCCGCAACGGTATTTTCGGCTTTAATTCTTGAAATTCCTGCGCAAACATGCCTCCACCAATCTTGAGGATCTTGTTCCGCCCAGCCATTTTTAAGGGCTAACATAGACATTTCAGTTTTCGGTTCCTGCACAACACCTAAACTCTTGCCCGTTTTTGCATGAACTAAGGCTACTTTAATCGAAGAACTTCCTATATCCAGACCTAAATAATACATGTACGTGTTTTAGCTTACTACCAAAATAATTCGGTTTTTTAAAAATAGCGTAAAAGGAGTATACCTGAAACTATAACTAACATATTTCTAGGATAACGATTTAAAAAAATCAATTCAATAATCTATAAAATATGGGCTATCAGTACTTCATATGCTTTTTCGTGCTTTAACAGTAGCACGGAAAAGGCTTTCGGGTAAAACGGAGAGTATCTATGTGCTTGTATACTTTTGTGGAAGTACTGACTGCCTTAGGCAGCGCTCCTACCAACTAACCTTTATCTGCAAATTCAATCGAAAAACACCTCCCTAGTAGCCTCATCAACTAGCCTACTGTTATCGCAGTAGCATCTTATTTCGAGGGAAACTCTCGATTCAAAAAAAAATAACAGAGCAAAAAAAGACACAAGAAAGATTATAACAAATATTTCTACATCTGCTCCAACTTGGTCAGCGCCTCGGATTTAGAGTTTACATCCAACTTCAAATATATATTTTGGATATGAAAATTCACGGTACTCGTGGTTACGAATAACTTATCGGCAATGACTTTATAGGTTGCGCCTTTAAAGAGGTAATCTACAATCTGGTTCTCTCGTTCTGAAAAGAAATTAAAGGACTTTTTATGGAAGTTGGCCACTACCTTTTTAACGATATCACTGCTCATAGCAGCTCCTTCCCGTTTTATACTGGTAAGCGCATGATCCAATTTATCAGCACTCATAGGTTTAGTAAGATACCCATTAGCACCTTGTTTAAAGGCCTTTTTAATAATATCAAAATCATTGAGCGTACTAATCATTATGATTTGAACATTCTTGTCTTTTTTTCGGAACAAACGGATGGCATCAATACCATTTATACCTTTTAAGCCTACCTCTGAAAAGATAATATCAGGCTTTGCGTTTTTAAAGTCTTTTAAAGCTTTCTGTACATCTGTGTAGGTTCCTGCTAATACATAGTCGGTAAATCCTTCTAAATAACCTTGGTAAGCCTTACTTAAAATTTCATTTTTTTCTATAACGGTAATTTTTAATTTTTGAGTTTTCATAATATAGGGGTAGTATGCATCCCATTCAAAATGAATACGATAGCAATGGTTAGTAGTATATTAAGTTTAGGTAGTTATAGCTTTATTTTTCAAGAGAATAGCGACTAAACGTACATATCAGATATATCATAGTTTAAAACCTGACACATTCGAATAGACGTTACTAAGTATCTATAAAAATACCCTAGCTGGAACAAGCCCAATCGTTGGGCTGTATGTTCCGTAATTCACTAAAATCAAGAAAAAATATCCTTACCCGAGCAGTATTTTAGTACCTGGATAGTATAGGAATCGGTTCGCACTTAAAACAGATTTCTGCTTGTGTATTAAATTGGAAAGTGCAATTTTGAACAGGTAAATTCCTGTGCTTTCTTTAATGTAGAAGAATAAGTAAAATTTTTGCATACTCTGGGGGGATTTGGGATTAACATTAATTTTTTAAGCTTCTGTCAGAATTTAAATATAATTAATAACAAAATATCTTAGTTGTATTTGTAGCTATTTTCGTTCAAATACATGATCAGCGAGCATTTCATCGATAAAACTGTAGTTGAGCGTATTTTTTATTAAACGCATTATCAATTATTTATAAATAAAAAGGAGGGTCTGGCCATCCCCCCGGATACCTTCCCTCCTCTTATTGACAATTCACTAAAACATATAAATAGTAATCAACCAAATACATTCTTATTCACCTTATACTATTCTTCCCTGCTGTAATACGCCTCATCATCTTCATACACATTGGACGCTGTCGCTGTAGAGCGATCTACCTGCATAATCCATTTTTCATCATTATACTTTCCTCCAAGATTAGAAATAGAGGCACTTTGCGCTTGTTGCTTGGCATCATAATCAGCCAAATAGACATAATGCAACCCATTTTCTTTATTGTAAAACTGTTTAGGCTCCAATCCCTTTTTCTCTAGGCTCTCGACAAAGGCATTTAAGTACTTTTTATTCTTATATACATTGGCTATCACATAATACCCAGATTTTACCCCAATAGCATCAGCATCTCCCAAAACCTTTACTGGTAATTCTGAATATTGACTTGTAGTAAAGTCTCGGTATTTATTTTCTTTTTCATCAGCAACATTAGTACTGGCCAAATCGCTTTCTGTTTCTGTACTAAAATCCTGTAGGCTAGATTTAATATTGTCTTTGATATCATTACGCAAAAGCCGCACAATGGTTTCAAATCGCTCCTCAAAAGAAGCAATACGCGATGCTTCTATAGAATCTTGCCGTATCATAAGTTCATCTAGAATAAGCTTATTCTGGTAGGCCAGGGTATTTTCGTCTATTGTTCCTTTGGCCATTTTCTCGTTAAACTTGGCTTCCTTTTGTTCCTTATTTTTTTCTGCTAACAAGTCAGAAATTTGCTCTTCATAGTTACGTACAATACGGTCTATCTTAGCATCATTAGAACTATCCACATAGCTATTAGCCATACTATTATCGTCCTTAAATGTATAGGCCAGCGACAACTCGTGGTTCCATCCTAAATTGGCTTCTTGCTGCGAGAAATCCTTTTCCATTAAATACCCTAGAGACATCGTTTTACTTAAATTAAAACCCACTCCGGCAGACATTCCATATTCTTGGTCTACAGTGGTTTGTAACCAACCATAGCTTGGTAAATCCAAAACTAAAGAACCTAAGTAGTATAAACTCCCGTCCAGGTTCTGACCTACCTGTGCTAAAGGCATTAACCTAGCGTTATGGAAAAGTCCTCTCCCCGCTTTAAACTCGTGGGTATATTGCACGGATGCCTTCACACTATTTAGAGACAAATTGGTAATAAACTCTTCTGTAGTTTGATTGTAGCGAAATAAGTCTTCAGCATAAAGTCCAAAATCAAAATTCCCTAGAGATAGATTAATACCAGGCTGTATGGCAATTTCACTTTCTTTACGAGCATCTGAAATCGTAGGGTCTTGTTCCGATATCACTACTCTGTTCTTATCCACGCCTTTGTTCATATACGTAATATTGGTTCCGAATGCAAGCTTACTATTTGCACCTAAGCTTACCGAGGTGGCATAATTGGCATTAAAACCAAACTCCTGTATTACACCAGACGATTGACTATAAACCCCGATACCTAAGGCGGTATGGTTATTTAGCTTATTACTAAAGCCTAAAAAGTAATTCTGACTGTTATCATCGAACGTAGCGTATTGGTTTCTGTGTAATATATTTAAATAGGATTTATTCTCCCGCACCAAAGAAAAGGTAGGGTTAATAAGGAATCGATTAAAAAAAACTTGATTATGGTAGGCACCGGAAGTAGCGACCTCCGTTTTGGTCTCTTGACCATGTACCGATAAGCTTCCTACTATTGTAGCCAGAATTAAAAAAAGAGCTATTCTTACGGCAATTTTATTTGTAAAGTCCATTTGAATATTTTTTATGTTTTAGGTGAAATGATGTCTTACAAAAGTTCATATCCTCCTAAATAGGAAATAAGAACTGCTGTCACGGGTTCAATTACGTACGCATTGTAAAGGGTGGGTATTCCTTGCGCTAAGATTAGTTTAGGTCTACTCGTCTTCAAATATGGAAGTTGAATATTTCGCTTGTTCGGCAGTATTCATAGCTTCAAATAACCGAAAATCGGTTTCGTTGGAATTCCTTTTTTCACCAACAAAAGTATACCCAATCTTGTGAGCAGATTTAGTTTTACTTCCGCGGTTGGAGACAACATAGGCCATTCCTTTTTGAGGTGCCAACTGAAGGGCAAAATCATCTTGCGAACTATTTATAGAACTCCCCATGTTAATGGCCAAGCCAACACTGCTGCTGGCTACCTGAACGGAATACATATCCAAACCACCGTAGCCCTGATGCCCCTCTGAGGCAAAGACCAAGGTATTCCCTTCCATTACTTTGGGATACATATCGTTACGTACAGTATTTACTTTTTTGCCTAAATTTTTGGCGACACCAATGCTACCGTTACTCCCTAGACTAGCTACATATATATCAAAATCACCAAAAGTACCTGGCATATTGGAAGCGAAGAAAAGACGCTTCCCATCAGGCGAAACGGCCGGGTGCACAGCTGAAAATTCATTCGGACATAGGGCGAGTTCCCGAATACTTTTCCACTCTCCCTGTACCTTGTCTGCACGGTAAATTTTATGTACCGGTTCTTTTTTAGAAAATATTCCAGTGCTGGGCTTTACATATACCGTTTTACTGTAATAAGCCGTGTTCCCGTCTTTGGTCAAAGAAACTGGAGTTTCGTAGTCTAGCTTATTTTTGTCGATTACAGCATCTTTGTATGACATGTGCTCCTTAACTGCTAGTTTTTCCCTTTCAGGAATGAGATTCAAAGGTTTAAATCTTTCCCGGAAAGATACTGAGCCCCTTTTTGGGGAGGCTTGGGTCATATGATAATCAGCACGTACAAGCTCCGTCCAATTTTCATCTGTTTGTTCTTCAGTATTGCTGATCTTGCCGAGTTTCGAAACCGCATGGTCATAGCGTTTCTGGTAAGAGGGTTCCAATACTCCATCATTACTTGAATCAATTAACCGATCATACCAAAAAAGTGCATGTTCGTAATTTTCAGATAGAAAGTGGGCATTGCCTAAGTCTTGGTAGATTTCTTTTTCTGTATACCCCATGGATTTCATATCCTTGAAATTTTCCATTCGTTTTACGGTCGCATCCATTTTGTGTTTTTCTAAGGATACAAAGGCTGTTCGTTGTGCGTTTAATCCCATACAGCATAGCACTGTAAGGCATCCCATAGAGACTTTTTGATGTAAGGTATTCCTCATAATATTAAGATTTTGGGTTTAGACCTCAAAGTTGCGAAAAGGTCTATACCAAATACTTAACAAAAATTCATAGGTTTTTGATGTTTTTACCGATTATCGATGAAAACAAAGGCATTTTAGAAGAATAATGCTAGAAAACTAAAAAAAAAAGAAAAAGTAGAAAAAAGGCATATGCTAGCCTTTTACAAGTGCAAGGAACGGAAACCCACTACATTAATTGTGTTTTATTGGACAAGCGGTAGTTATTTTGGGATGAAAAGCAAAACCTTAGAAAGAAGAGTCATAGTATAATGTATGCTCTTAAGCAGCAGTTTATACCAACTCTCAATATAGCCTTCATAAAATTCTATAGCAAAATAGCTATCTCATTCAATAAAAGTAAGGACTAAGGTGATTTAAGATTCTTTAGCTATCGGTACCCACCTAAACTCCGCAACTACCTCCATTAGTTTTTACTCCTAATTTCAAAAGAATGGTTTCTAACAAACACCATTTCGTAAATGCCGATTGTATTAAATTAACCCCTATAAATACGGTAAACCACAACCAGTTTATACTTATATAAACGGATAATACAACACTTATCAATACCATTGTGCCTACGATTACTCTAAAATATGTGTTTAACATTTTGACTATTTTTTAAAATTAAATTGATTTTTCAATTGGGACCACAACTGCCTTTATAGGATTATTGGTTTCCAAATTATTATTAAAGGATTTTATGCCCTTAAAAAGAGCATCAATGTTATCATCTTCCGTAAAGGAAAAGAACAAGCTAGATTCCACCCCGCTTTTTTCACTGGGGAACCAGCTAGATGTCCGTACCATGGTAGTGGGGTTTTTATACCCATCTATATCCGAACCGCTAAAGCTCTCGATATGCGCTTCTTTAAAAAGTCGCAAGATGTCTTTCTCAAACGCTTCTACAACAGTTACTATTAATAGTTTCATAAATACTACGTTTTAAATAATTCCCTAGCAAGAGGGAATCTGTTCATTATTGTCAAGTTCAAATACAAAATCACCACTACAAACACTCCAAATCACTCCTAATGTTTACCGTTAACTTATTGCTTTTACCGTTCACTTTTTACTGAAAACAGCTCATTACCTACTTCTCACTATCCACTTCTACCTCTGGATACTTTTTCTTTTCAATCATATAATACACCAATGGCACCACTAATAAGGTTAGGAAGGTAGAGACGATTGTACCCCCCATCAAAGAAATGGCCAAGCCTTGGAAAATAGGGTCAAAAAGGATAACAAAGGCACCAATTACCACCGTGCCAGCAGTTAACAGTATGGGCGTAGTTCGCACGGCACCCGCTTCAATGGCAGCTTGCTTCAATGGAACACCATCCGCCAAACGCAAATTGATAAAGTCAATCAGCAGTACGGAGTTACGCACCATAATACCAGCTAAGGCAATCATACCAATGAAAGAAGTAGCGGTAAAAAATGCACCCATAATCCAGTGACCCAAAACAATTCCGATTAAGGACAGCGGTATCGCCACCATCATTACAATAGGAGCTTTGAAGTTTTGAAACCATCCCACGATTAAAATATAAATAAGGATAATAGCGCCCAAAAAGGCGATTCCCAGATCTCGGAAAACTTCTAGGGTAATCTGCCACTCGCCATCCCATTTTACGGTATAATCATCCTCAAAATCTGGCTGACCCAAATATAGCTCCTGCAATTCGTAGCCTTGGGGCAAGCTAATCTCCTTTAGCTTTTCTTCCATACCCAAAATAGCATACGCAGGACTTTCCAATTCACCTGCCATATCTGCTAACACATAGACCACTCGTTTTTGGTTCTTTCTGTATATACTCTTGGCACTGGTGGTTTCCTTTATAGCTACCAAATCGGCAATAGGAACCATAGCACCCATTTTGGAAGCTATTTTCAACTGACTAATATCCCCAATAGTAGATTTTTCCTTTTCATCTAGTGTCAAAATCAATCCTATCTGTTGGGTGGCATCTTCGTCGTACAAGGTGGTAATCGGGCGGTTACTCAAAGCCATATTCATGGTATGTGCAATCTGCATGGGTGCCACGCCGTACAACATTGCCTTTTCCTTATCAATGGTAAATTGATACTCCTTTTGGTCAGCTTCCACCATCCAATCAATATCTACCACATCTTCTGTATTTTTTAGGATACCTTGAATATCGTCCGCAATCCTTATCTGCTCCTCATAGTCCGGTCCATAGACTTCGGCCACGATAGTTGATAACACGGGAGGTCCAGGCGGCACCTCCACCAACTTCACATTCGCGTTGTACTTGGCACCTATGCGCTGTATCTCTGGTCGTAATAGTTTTGCAATATCATGGCTTTGTGCACTACGCTCGCCTTTATCTACCAAGTTTACTTGAATATCGGCCATATTACTACCACCACGTAAATCATAATGCCGCACCAGACCATTAAAAGTAATAGGTGCAGATGTACCTACGTAATTTTGATAGTTAACCACTTCTGGTCGAGTTGCTAAGTATTGTGCAATTTCCTTAGTCACTACTGCGGTGCGCTCCAAGGTGGTACCTTCCGGCATATCAATCACCACTTGAAACTCATTCTTATTATCAAAAGGTAACATCTTCACGGCAACGGATTTGGTAAAAAAGAGTACCATGGATGCCATCAATAATATAAATGTACCTCCCAAAAACAACCAACGTTTTTTAGAATTCTCTATTAAAGGACGCTCAAATCGATCGTACAATCTGTAAATAAGGGTATTCTCTAAAGGCTTTTCCACTTTTTCCGGTTGGCCCTTTTTCTCTTTCTCTCTCAAGAAAATATAGCCCAAATACGGGGTAATGGTCAACGCTACAAACAAAGAAAGAATCATGGCTATAGATGCTCCAATGGGCATAGGTGCCATATACGGCCCCATTAATCCCGACACGAATGCCATAGGCAATACAGATGCTATGACCGTAAACGTAGCCAAAATAGTAGGGTTACCTACTTCATTAATAGCATAGAGGGCAGCTTGTTTAAAAGGCAGCCGTTTCATCTTAAAATGCCGGTGCATGTTCTCCGCAATAATAATGGAGTCATCCACCACAATTCCGGTCACAAAGACCAAGGCAAAAAGTGTAATACGGTTAAGTGTATAATCCAGCATATAATAGCTCAGCAAGGTCAGGGCGAAGGTGATAGGAACCGATAAAAAGACCACCAGTCCACCGCGCCAACCCATAGCCAACATCACCACAAAAGTCACGGCTATGATAGAACCAATAAGGTGCAATAACAATTCAGATACCTTGTGCGAAGCCGTTTCCCCGTAGTTTCGGGTTACTTCTACATGCACATCGTCAGGAATCAAGGTAGTCCGAAGATGATCAACTTTGTCTATAATCACTTCGGCAATATTCATGGCATCGGAGCCCTTTCTTTTGGCTACGGAAATGGTTACCGCCGGATATTCCGATTGATATGCGCTAGCTTTTTCACTTGCCTGCCCAAAACCAAGGCTTACATAATCCATAGGCACTTCAGGACCATCCAAGATTTCCGCAACTTGCTTTAGATAAATAGGACGGTTCTGTTGTACGCCTACCACTAAATTTTCTACATCGGTGACCGATTCCAAAAACGTTCCCGTAGTCACCAAGAACTCGGTATCATTTTTATCAAAACTACCCGAACTCATCTGGGCGTTATTCGCCTGTATCATTTCTGCTACGGTCAAAAAGTCTAACCCACTCGCAGCCAATTTGTCCTTATCCAAGACTACGCGCAGCTGCCGATCCTGTCCGCCAATTTTGTGTGTCACGGCTACATCGTTCACTTTTTTTATTTCGTTTTCCAGCTCCTGCGCCATTTGGCCCAACTGGTACCCATCATAATTCTCACTCCACAACGTAAGACCTAACATAGGTACATCATCAATGGCACGTGTCTTTACCAAGGGGAACGTCACCCCTTTCGGCATCTGGTCCATGTGTTTGTTGATCTCGTTGTACAGCTTCACGAAAGAGCGCTCAATATCCTCGCCCACATAAAACTGTACGATTACCATCCCCTGCTCCTTCATAGCCGTAGAATACACATATTCGACCCCTTTTATATTGCTTATCAATTGCTCCAAAGGCTTAATCACCCTACTTTCTACCTCGGTAGGACTCGCCCCTGGGTAGCCCACAAAAATATCGGCCATGGGCACATCAATCTGTGGTTCCTCCTCACGCGGAATCAGAAACGAGCTATACACCCCAACGACCATAAAAACAATCATTAAGAGCACCGTTAACTTACTACCTATGAACAATTTGGCAATCTTGCCTGCTATACCTTCCTTCATTCTTTTTATATTATTAGTTAGGCGTTCGGGCGGGCTTTACGCTTTTACTCCTCGGCAACTATAGTTGCCTGTGGGGTAACCGCTGCAATCCCTAACGCAAACTTTTTATTGAATTGAAATCCTTACCCCATTATAGAGCTTTCCTTCTGCCTTTATAATGTAAGACTCATCTGCAGAAAGGCCAGAAAGGACTTCAACCTCATTACCCACTGTTCTACCCAATCGCAACCAGCGCAAAAGTGCCGTGTTAGTTTCGCTTACCGTATATACTCCGCTTAGTTGGCCTTTTTCAACTATTGCATCCAACGGAATCAATATGGCACTTGCAGCCTCTTTTCTTTCTACTGGAAATTGAACAGTGGCATACATACCAGATAATAGGTTCACGTCCGTTTCGGCTAGTACCACCTTTACCATATACTGCCCACCTGTATTTTTGGCCGATGTACTAACCTCCGTAACATTGCCATTTACTACTTTGTCCAATGCCTTAATCAGAACGGTAACTTGCGAGTCGTTTTTAATACCCAAAATTTCGGATTCTGGCACCATAGCCATAATCTGGTATTTCCCAGGAGCTTCTACTTCTAACAAGGGCATTCCTGGATTGGCCATATCTCCGGCCTTTAGAAATTTATTTGTTACTACCCCACTAAAAGGGGAGCGAATATTAGAATACGATAATTGGGCATTCACCTCGTTTTTCATTTCTTTGGCAGCACTCAAACGGGCTTTAGACATCTCGTAATTGGCAGTGATATCATCAAGCTCTTTTTGTGAAGCACTTTTTTCACTAAAGAGAGTCGTATAGCGTTCAAAGTCTTTTTTTGTATTGTTAAATGCCGCTTGCGCCTCCGTGATACCAGCATTAACTTGTGCTAATTTTGCAGAAACATCGGCATTGTTTATACTCAACAATAACTGTCCCTTAGTAACCTTTTCACCCATGTCAACATAAATCTTATCAACGTAACCCATCATCCGAGTACTGATATTGGCACTATTAATTGCTTCGATTTTTCCACTTGTGGATAAAAAGGCGCTATCCGTGTTTTGGGAGCTCGCGTGTACTTCTACCGAAATAGCAGGTGTATCATTAGTAGCCGCTTGCTGCTTTTTTTCGCCACAACTAGAAACGAAGATTGCTACTCCTAAGGTTAGTGCGATTATGTATTTTCTATTCTTCATCTTATAATTAGTATTAAGTACTTAGTAATTCGGTTTTATTTCTCAACTACTCCATTCCAACTTTGGGAGCTAAGGGGCAGTCAAAAATCGCACATAAGCCAAAGCATAGTTATGCTGAAAAATAGTAGCGTAATATTCCAATTGCTTTTGGGCAAATACCGTTTCTGCCATTAGTAAGTCTGTGGTTTTTTCCAATCCTTGCTCAAAACGGTTGGCGCGGATCCTTAAAGCCTCTGAGGACTGCTCCATGGACAAGGATGTAAGATTCAAGTTATTCTTTGCATCTTGGAACATACGCTTGGCCCTGTTCAACTCTACCTGGCTATCAGCCTTATATTTTTCCAGTTCCAATTTCGATTTTTCCAGTACCGACTTGCTCTTCTGTGCTTTTCCAAAACGTTTGGTTCCCTCTAAAATGTTCCACTTTAATTCTGCTCCAAATAGATAGCCATCGGCATCTCCTTGAAAAATTTCATCGTCATGAAGTTCATACGTTCCAAAAGCATTTAACCGAGGTAAAAACGTCATTTTATCCGCCTTGTGCATTTGCTCATAAGCTTTTGTGGCCGCTTCCATCGCCTGAATATCAGTCCTAGTTTCATCTATCATTTCCATGGGTTGAACGTCGTTTTCCATGGACCATACCATCAAGGTGTCGGATGGCTTTAATAGCGTATAGGAACTGTCGTTAATCAAAACCGACAATTGGTTGCTCGCATTTAGCACCCCGCTTTCCGCATAGTGCAACTGATTTTCAATTTCGGCCATGCGCACATTTACAGCCAATATGTCTGATTTTTGAAGATATCCCTGTTCAAAGCTGTTCTTGGCTATACGCTGGTTCTCTAACGCCGTTTCCTTTACCTGTTTTAATACGTCTACCGTTTTATATGCCAACTGCAATTGCATATAGGCTTTGTCTGCTTCCAGAGTCATATATTGACCCGTTCGCTGAGATTGTAGTTCCGTTGCTAGTAACTTTGCTTTGGCGGCTTTTCGTTGATATATGCCGTCAAAATTCAAAAGAGGCTGTTCTATGGTAAGTCGTGTTGCGTAATCCTCAATTTGTCTGGGGTTGTTCAATAAATTAGGGTCAAAGTCATTAGCGGTCAAAATAGACTGATTCAACTTAGAACCAAATGCCATTAAAGGGTTGGTAGTTGCAATGCCCGTGTGGCTAATGCCAATATTAGGTAGAATAGTGGCATTGGTCTGCCTAAAATCTCCTTGTGCGGCCATAACATCGCTTTCGGCCATTTTAAGGGTGGTATTGTTCTCTATCATTTTAACCAATACCTCATCTTTAGTGATCCATTGGGGTTCTTGTGACCGTAGTGCTGTAAAGGCGACTAGAAAACCTATAAGTAAAAGATGGTGTTTCATTATCATTTGTTATTTGTTGACAAAATTAGTGTAGTCTTTTGGCCTGTACAGTAACTAATGTTACTTACGATGCTCATCCCTTTTCTTTTTTGGTATCAAACCAATAACTTATACCAGCTGAAAAATAGAATGTACTTTGTAAATCTTCGGCAATTAACTCATCTTCTGCGATAATAGTTGCGCTAGTCTGGGGTATGGCCAAAACCGGGGAGAGGGAAAAAATAAACTGTTTATAGTAGTATTGAAGTGGTAAACTTAGCTCGACGTTCAAAAGATTAAACTTGGATACGTCTTTAATTTCTATTAAAGTTGATACGGAGGGTTCAGAAATGCCAGTACCTTGCCCATTGCCTTGACTTTTTCGATTGCCTAGACGACTGGTACTATAATATTCTTGATAAAAGTATTGGGATCCCGCATAGACCGCTATGGTTGGGTTTATTAAAAAAGCTTGGTCATTGCTGTGAAATACGCGATCTAACAATAGTCCGGTAAAGAAATCGGCGGAACTACCATCATTAAAATAAGTGCTGGCCATTAGGGATAGCTCGACCAGCTTAAAATCATAGGTTAGAAAACCGGAAATATCCGCCACAACCGAAGATTTAACATTGTAGCTGTCTTCATTGAAAAAATAGGCCGTTCCGGAAATACCACCATTGAGCCTTTCTGCATCCGATATATAAGCTACAGTTCCCAAAAACAGGTCTATGCGATTCTCTTCGGAACCAACGAGATACGATGCCGATGCGTCTATAAAAAACCCAGACTTATCATAATAGCCTATGGAAGGAAATACATAAGGTGCGGCAATTGAATCACGTCTTCCCATAAAGACCGCATCATTGATGTAGCTGACATCCATTAAAACATAAGATGCGTCATCATTAGATTTTTCTTTTACAGACCGATGATTGTTTTGGGCAATAAGGTCTTTACCTATAAAAAACAGTAGAACACAACTCAATAAAAATCTAGTACTCATTATTGAAAGATTAAATTAAAAAAAAGGAGCTTTAACTCTATTCGTATGCTAAAGCCCCCATCAGGTATTATTTGGAGTATTTTTTACCTTTATTTTTTTTAGCAGCTGGTTTTTTGGGGCCCTTTTTTATCATTTTGTTTGCCTTCATATTTTTTTGGACCATCATTTTACGATGTTGATGGGTATTCTTAAACATTTGCCCATCCATATTCAGACATTCACCATCTTTAAGTTGTAATTGTTTCCCATCTTGCCCTTTAAAGCTACCATCTGGGTTGACAACAACACCATTTCCAAGATCTAGCTGTTTTTGTAACCGATTTTGTTCTTGGTTTCTAACTAGGTATATTTCCCCATCTACTCGTGTGTATTGCACCCTATTTTGATTACGTACTTGAATTTGTGAATCGGTCAACCCCTTATTCTCTTGGTTGACTTTATGGCGGTACTGGTATTCGTTTCTATATTTGATACCATCGCCATCCAAACATTCCCCATCTTTCAAGCGTAACCTTTTACCATCTCTGGTTTGGTAGGTACCATCTGGATTTATAACCGTACCATCACTTAAAGTTTGTTTCTCCATCAGATGCATTTCTGCTCGATCTTTAAGCTCAAACATTTCACCATTGACCATGATTAATTTGGTACGGTCTTGATCCTGAATTCTGTCGCGATCGTGTTCTTGAGCACTTAGCAAAGCAGTTCCCAGAACCACAAATATTGCCATCATCAGTTTCCTTTTCATCATTATAAAATTTTAGGATTAATTATGGAATAAAAGTAATCTGTCCATAATTCAAGAATAATGACCTAGATCATTTAAGGTCAATAAAGACAGCATTTTGCTTCATAGTACTTACACAAAAGGTATCTCCAATTAAAGAGATACCTTTCATCAACAAACCAAAAATAAATTCTAGTGGAACTTATTCTAATTATTCAAAACCCTAAATATCCTACTAGATTATCGACCACATCGCTCTGAGCTATCATTTATAATTTGCAAATAGTCAACTTCAGTTAAAAATTGCGGCGTATAAGTACTTCCAGCATTTTCCAATGCCAAAACAAAACTTCTCAAATGATTACGCGAACCGCATTGCAAACGTTCAAAGACTGAAATTATAGTCGTATTTGAGGTAGCATTTATATAATCTTCCAAATCAACAATATCCAAATCTTCTATGGTAGCACCTACTTTTAGTGCTTCCAAAATATTCAGCGCCCCAACTTCGATAAACGCATCATATAGCTCTTGAATTTCCTGGTTCCTAAATTCCCCTTCAGGCAAAATAGTATGTTCAATACCATACCCAACCAATAAGTTCGTAACCGCATCTAAATGTGACTGTTCGCTATTTTGAATATTGGAAAATTGGTTGACACCCCATAATTCATCTAAATAGAAATAGGTGTCCCGCGCCAATTTTTCCTCCTCCAACATAAAAAGTAATGCTTTTTGATCTTCAAGGACAATAGCTGTACTTTCTTGATTATCTAAAGTTGTGTCTGTTTCATCATTATCACACCCCATAAAGAGGCTTACAGTAACAAGTAATAAAACTCTTGTTTTCGCTAAAATTTTCATATCCTCTACATTTAAATTCAAAGTAAAGTTCACCAAAAACATAATTATATACAGTAACTTTAGTTACATAAAAAATCTTTTTTTATCATAAAACGTTCTCTTTAATCCCTTTTATATCTAGCTATTGAACTGGTTTACTTTTTTGGAGATTTAATAAAAGTATTTAACAGCAACCCACCCATGATTCCCCCGTACAAGGTACTATTCAATGGTTTTGAAGTAATGGGGCAGGTTCCGCTTAAACAGCCTATTTCAACATAATACATATAGCCTGCTATGGCACCTATGACTATTCCTACCATTGTCAATACCACGTCTTTTACGCTCACGGATTCTAGGCTTTACGGGTACCACCATGACCACCCGCAACAATAGCCAATATTTTAAGACTCAACCAAATGAACTTAAAGAATTGAACAATAGGGTTCATCATAAAAAAACGTTTGGACTTTGATATTCTTCTCATATTAAGCTATTTTATTATCATTTCCATACTTTGACTGCACTCAGCAATGGCTTCGGCGGAAATCTCTGTATTGTTAAAAGGTTGTTTCAGTTTTATAATGTTTCCATCTGTGTTAGTTATAAGTTTCAATTTTGTACAAAACAATCTTGAACCTGGAACCTACTCCGGTATCAACCACCAAAATGGTTTCATTTTCGCCTTATACATAAATGCATAATGCAGCGATAGTTTTAACCAATGCCCTGCCAATCCTATTTCGCCGAAGGTCTTTCCTAATTGGCGACCGTGGGTATCTGGGTACTTTTTAAAGTCAGGCACTATGGGGAATGTTGTGATGCTGATACCGCTTCCTTGTGTCATCCCGTAACCTGCCGATGCAATACATGCCGCTCCCATATTGCCCATAGAGCCTTTGTGATGCAATTCTTTTTTTCCGTTTATGGCATCTATGATATTATCAGCCACCAGTTTTGCAGTAATACCAGAAGGCATTCCCGTACGTGGCGGCGCCGGAGAAATCGGTGTTCCGTTTTTACTGACCCTTGGTTTAGAAATCGCATGTGGCGGCGCAAAAGCTATACCTGGTGCAAAAATATTATTATAAGATGGGTTCTGATACGTTTCCGGCCAATCTTGAACACTCCATTCCTCATAGGGTTTAGGGGTATAATCGGCATCTACAATCATAAAGCCTTTAAAAAGCTTTTCGGTAATATCTTGATTAGTTTTGTCAAAAGCCTTAAAACCATGACCTGAGAAAGCGGGAATCAACATCGCAAAGTCGTATGTTTCCGAATGGTATTCACCATCCAAGGTCTCATAATGTGCCAGACCATCTTCTATTTTGTTGACACCAGCACCGATAATCCATTTAATACCTCGGTCCTCAAAGACCATTTCTACCATTTCACTTGATTTCATGATATTGTTTCCATAACTAAGAAGCATACCATCCATTCCAAAATCACCCAATTGCGGTTCATTGGCAATCCAAGTAAGTTCTGCCATATCGCGTACTTTATGTCTTCTCAGCTCTTGCTCTACGTTTAAGATATATTCAAATGCCGCACCTTGGCAAGTAGATTTTCCATGACCAGTACCAATTAATATTTTGGCTTTTTTGCCCTGTTTCATTTGTTGTATGAGGTCGTTCAAAGCTCCCCATGCGTGTTCTGCATGCCCATAAGTACATACAGAAAAGGCCTTATTAGTGCCTGGGTTAAGTCCGGCTGTCATGTCAAAAGCGAGTTTAGGACCAGTGGCATTGATTAAGTAATCATAACTCACCTTTTCCGAGGCCCCTTTATTCTCACCTTTCACATATTCCACATTCACAAAAGGTTTTTGAGTTTCTGCATCCCCTTCCGGATGAAAGGTGGTGACCTTAGCTTGCTTATAACCTATCCCCTTTTTCTTGTACAAGGGTTCCAAGGGAAATAAAATCTGTTTTGAGGTCATCCTACCAATGCCTACCCAAATATTTGAAGGTATCCACTGATAGTTACTATTGGGTGAAACCACCACTACCTCGTGTTCTTTTGCTAGTTTTCTGCGAAGGTGGGCGGCGGCCACGTGACCTGAAATACCGGCACCAAGGATGACAATTTTTGACATAGGGATTATATTTGGAGTAAAATTATAGTAAGCTAAAAGTACTCACCATGACACAGGTCATCTTTTAAACTAACTACCTAAATGTCCTAATTTTGATTAAGATGCACTGCTACTTTTGTTACATAGCAGATATAATTTATAAAGTAGTGGCTACGTCATTTTTTTATAGCTCCATACGGCTAAGCCATTCATTACTATCGCATAAGCAAGTGTTTTAAATAATTGTGGGTACATATCCGTTACACCGGCCCCTTTCAGCATGACCATACGCATCACCTCCACAAAATATTTCACAGGATTAAACTCAGTTAGTACTTGAGCCCATGTTGGCATACTTTCTATCGGAGTAAAAAGCCCGCTCATCAAAATAAAAATGACCATAAAAAACCATGCGATAAACATGGCTTGCTGCTGTGTGTCAGTAAAATTGGAAATGAATAAACCGATGCCCAAAATGACCAAAATATAAATGACGGTATAGCCGTACATGAGTGGAATGCTTCCGACAATAGGTATATGAAAAAGTAGTTTTGCAATTATCAATCCTACCGTCAACAATACCAAGCCTAGAATTAAAAATGGAAATAACTTACCAATGATAAACTGGTATTTTTTGATTGGGGTTACGTTGATTTGTTCCAAGGTGCCTATTTCCTTTTCTCGAACAATATTCATTCCCGAGAGAAAAAGCGTAATCATCGTGACCAATAATACCAATATTCCAGGTACCATAAATGTTTTATAGTTCAAGGTCTCGTTATACCAAAATGAGGGTATAGTAGTAATATTTTGCAGTTTTACCCTAGAGTTACCTGCCTGAAGTAAATTGGCTCGGGCATTCCCATTGAACTGTTGAATAATCTGATTTACATATACATTTTC